>QQSI01000007.1:0-12297 GCA_003602645.1 Candidatus Poseidoniales archaeon
CGACCAACTCGCTTGGACGCAGCACGCTCACTCGGATACAAAGCCAAGCAAGGCGTAGTTCTCATTCGTACCCGCATCCGCCGTGGTGGATTGCGAAAGGGTAAGATTCACATGAAGCGCAAACCGTCCAAGGCCGGTATCAAGAAGATCACCATGGCCAAGAACACACAGCGCATGGCTGAAGAGCGTGTTGCACGTCACTTCCCTAACCTCGAAGTTCTCAACTCGTATTGGGTTGGTCAAGATGGGAAGCACAAGTTCTACGAAGTCATCATGATCGACACCCATCACCCTGCAATCATCAAGGATAAGCAACTCGGTGTGTTCAGTGGAGCCAACGGAAACAAGTCCCACCGTGGACGAGCTTACCGAGGCAAGACCTCTGCTGGAAAGCGTGGACGTGGATTGCACAAGAAGGGTAAGGGTGCAGAGAAGTTGCGCCCCTCCCTCAAGGCAAACCTCAACCGTGGCAAGTGAAGCAGTTTTCTCCGCTGTTTCTGCAACAGGCGCTCAACAACGCCGGTTTCCTTTTGAGTCGGGTTTGATTTATCGCCCGTGCCCCCTTCGCAGATACGAGGCTCAACCATGGTTCGAGGTGAAGACACCGTTTCCCGCTTGACGGGTCTTGAGGTGTTCTTGCCGGATGGCCGCCGTCTGGGCGTTGTTCACGACGCAGTCGTTGATGCGAATGGGTTGCAATGCACCCATCTTTTTGTTCGTGATCCTGATGAAACTCTTGTTGAGGGCTCTGTGCACATTGCCATTCCATGGCGATGGATTCGTGCGGTGGATCAAATTGTACTGCTGCGCTGGTTCCCACCAACGCCAATACCGATGAACTCTTGAGGGCGTGATTTTCTTGGAACTCCACATTCTTGGCACCGCTTCTGCTCGGCCCGCAGGTGCTCGTGATGTCAGCGGCAGCCTCCTTTCCTGCGAAGATGGTATTGCTGTCATCGATGCTGGCGAGGGTTTTCAGATTCGTTACGCCCAACAACGTAAGCGATTGAAACTTCACACGCCGACCGGTTCCTTGAGGGCGGCANGGATTGATGTCGTGTGCCTCACCCATGGTCATCTTGACCACACATGGGGGCTCTTACCTTGGTTGCAAACCATGTCTTTGGATCGACGCACACGGCCCCTGCTCATTGTTGGGCCAACCTCAACTGAGGTGCTTGACGCTCTCGCAAATGGCAGAGCGATTCCAGAGTCAGCACCTCCAGCAGAACTTGCCCGTCAAATGCAATCATGGCATTCGCTCGGGGCAACAACCGCCCAATTAGGCTACGAAGTTCGTTGGATTCTTGGTGATGTTGAGTCGGACTCATGGATTGAACTTGATCCGACCTCACCAACGGCTGCTCGGCTTTCTTCCTTGCCCCAACCGCAAGGCTGGCGTCATGTCAGCATCGTTCCACTGGCCACCACTCACACGGTTCCGTCCTGTGCTTGGATGTTTGAAACTAAAGAAAAAGCAGGCAAGTTCAATCGTCTTAAAGCGGCTGAACTTCGCCTCACGTCCGAGCAACAAACAGAATTGGGCCAAGGCAGAGACATCACCCTCGCCAACGGTGAGTTGCTTGCAGCATCCTCGTTCCGTTCAGCAGCAATTGAACCTAGACGTTTGGTGGTATCTGGTGACACTGCCGAACAAGCCCCGGGACTCGCAGCATTGAGTGCTGTGGATGTCATCATCCATGAGGCGACCTTTTTGGAAGACACCAAAGATCACGCCACTGAGCATTTGCACTCCACGGCAACAGGGGCGACGAGGACCGCCCTTTCTTGCGGAGCTAACCATCTGGTGTTGACTCACTTTAGTGCGCGAATCAAGGACCCAACAGTGCCTTTGGATGAAGCAAACCAAGAAGATGTAAACAACAGGTTGACGATCTCAGTGGCAAAAGACGGCGACCGAATTCTCTTGAGTTCAAGCGGCCAAACAACCCATCTGTCATGGCTGGGCGATGGCTGGGCTGCCTGACTCATTCTTCCACATCATTCAAGTGGGCGATGAACAACAGCAAACCATGCGTTCCTCTGTTTTTGTGGCTATGCTGTTCATCATGCTCTTGGTCCCTCCATCCGCATTCGCAGATTCTGGCCGGGCCGCTCCAAACTGCACGGAGACCACGGTTGCTGCGTTTTCCAGTTCCGATGCAATCTCGGATGGCGAATGCGTCAAAGTTTCTCTTGGCGTTCTGATGCCTGGTGATGTGTTTGACATCAGCATTAACATCATTGAAGATGCAATGGATGTCCTTGTCTTTGATCAAAACACCATTCAACCCTATGATTTGGGTCAATCTTACCGTTCCTCTTTCGAACCAGTGCCTTCGACAGAATCGGCCCTTGGTTCGTTCTCCTTCCATTGGAAGGTTCCGTCCTCAATTTCACAAAAGACCTGGTACATTGTCTTCGACAACCTCGATCATGACGGCGACCAAGGCCTGGGTGACTTAGGTGGGAACGACAGCCGAGCGAGTCTAAGCGTGAGTGCAATCAATGAGGCCTATTGGACCCCGTTCCATGACCTCATTGGAATGGAGGCTGACAGTTATTCGACCCTTCTTTCGGGTGACGATTTGCGGCTTGATGCTGGCACCACTGTGGTCGTTACTGCCTGGTCGCTTGAGGGTCAAGGCGATGTCTACCTCCAAACACAGAACATGAACGACCTCTACACTTCGGGTGGCGTAGGGACCCTTTCAATCACAGGGGCTTCCCTTCAATCCGTGCAAGGTTCATCTTCCTTTTCTTGGATTGTGCCAAACGAATTGGACGGCGAGGTTCTGGTGCTCATTGCCGACAACACAGACACGCCTGTAGGGGGGGCGGATGGAACAACTGACGTGCGCATGACCGTTCGTATTGAACTTGCACCTACCTTGAATCCAATCATCAACACCGATGCGAACGGCTCGACAACAATCGGAGCAATGGTGGCCTTCGACGCGATGTCAACACCAAATCGCCTCAATCAAATCGATTCAGCGCTGTGGGACTTTGATGCATCGGTCGACTCGGACAACGATGGAACCGCCAACAATGACGCTGATGCCACCGGTTGGGAGGCAACCGCAAGTTGGGCCACGCCTGGCGAGCGAACAGTGACGCTTTGGGTTGTTTCTCCAACCGGAGAGATGGCTTCCACTACGGTATTGATTGATGTCGAAGATGTGATTGAACCTGTGGCACGGATCGGTGGAAACGGCCAGCCCAATGCAGGTGGGTGGCGTTTGCTTGTCAATGATGCATTAACCCTCAATTGCGACAGCAGCAGTGACGATCACGAAGTGTCATTGTGCGCGTGGACCCTTGACGGTACCTTGTACGGCCAGAACAATTCGATTTTGGTCTCATGGCAGAACATAGGCTCACACGAAGTTGTGCTCACCGTGACCGACTCGTCTGGCAACACAAACAGCGTGAGCACTACGGTCGTTGTTGTTGACGCTACGCTCCCGGTCCTTCAGCAAAGCAGTTTGAACGTCCTGCCTTCAAGCGGCATGGTTGACCAAGCGTTGAAATGCTCCGTCAGTGCGAACGATCCGTTTGATGCCTCAATTGAGCTGCGCTATCATTGGGATATGAATCCGGAACTTGACAGCGATGGTAACGGGGATGAACGCGACGATCCTGATCGCATTGGAAGCAGCGCAGACCTCACTTTCAAGCAAGCCGGTACATACAACGTTGTCGTCACGGTCTTCGACCCCTCGAACAATTCTGACAGCCATGCATTTACAATCAAGATCGGTGAACCTGCCGAAGAAGGGAGCATCGCAGGTATGCTGTTAGTGGTGCTGTTCATCGGTACACTCACCATGGGTATCGCCCTTGTGGGTCATCGTCGGTGGCAACATGGGCTCGCGGTAGAATTGCTGGTTGGCCGTGGATTAAACACAGCAGAAGCAAAAGCACACATCGCTCATGTGCTCGATGCACGCAAAACCCCCCTCTTTGCATCCGCAACGGTGCTGGCTGGCCTCGATACGGGTGATGTCATTTCTGGGGCGATGCAAGAAGAGGAAGCCAAAGCAGCAGAACTTGAGTCAATCTACGGGTCTGCGCAATCTGCCCCTACCATGTCCGCCTTTGCACCACCCACAACAGCCCCATCCTTCAGCGCAGGAAGCCAAGCCGCAGCCGCTGATGCATTGGCCCTGCTCAATGATCAAGAACCACCTAACGAGCCCTCTCCGACAACACAATTGACTTCCATTGCCGATGATTTGATGCCCGCTGAGGCACCACAAACAGTGGTCAAGAGCGGCGGGGTACAATTGCCATCGACCAGACCCACACAATCCACTGAACCCGAGGTGGAAGCGCCTACATCCGAGCCTCCAAAGGATGATGCTCTAACCCATCTTACCTGCGCCTCTTGCGGTCACAAGTATGCGGTCACCTTACCAGAAGGTGTACCTAAGGCGATTGTCGCTTGCCCTGCATGCAACACCGACAACATCGCTCAGGCGTGACCTTGGTTTGAAACGCCAGATTCTCACAGAAGCGGCCCATGAAGGGGATGGGTTCTCATAGTGGCCCTTCCTCCTTAGCGCATGGATGAGGTTGCGGTTCGTGTATTACGGGTCGGTTTGCCTCAGAAACGGGACCCTCGACGCATGGCGGTGTTCCTCGTTGTGCTTATGTTTGCGTCAATTGCAACGCCTGTTGAAGCAGATTTGTCTGTGACACGAGATGACTTTGGCGTTCTGGATGCGTTAGAAGAGACCCTCAATTCGAGAACCGAAAGCGGCGAAAGCGAACTGGCGACAGAAGAAGCCCTTCTTGCACTCAACGCTGTGGATCTGAACGCTCGACCGCTCAATGAGAATGACGCCTTGAGTGAATCAAGTGCCTATCTTGACAACGTTTCGTTGCGTGACAGCGCTCCTTTCGAAGTCGATCACCCTCGCCCGTATGAATTTCTCATCGACACATCAACCCAGCCAGATGGCTGGCCTTACAATCTGTTTGAGACTCTGTTTTCAGTGAATTCTCTGGGCCTCAACAACCCCTTGGGCATCGGCATCAACACCTACGCAATCTATGTGAACTTCTCATCACGAAACAATGGCCCCTCGTTCGAGGCTTGGCAAAATGGCACCTTCACTGGTGAGTTGTTGGTAGGTACCGATTTGGTTCTGTTCAACAATTACATCGATATTGATGGTGACGGCGGAGACGATCTTTCGGTTGGTCTCACCATTCAAGGACTCATTACTCAAGACGATGGTTTCGGAATTGACGTGGGTGATTGCGTGATCACGCCCAGCCCGGGGCCAGGCATTCCTGCTGTAACTGTTCCATGCATCAAGGAGTTATGGGTCCGACCAACCTTCCAATGGGCGGTTACTGCGTTGGATCAAAACGATCCTCTCTGGGACGATCTCTCCCACCTCCAAGTCAGTCTGATGAAGGGTCTTGCCTTTGATTTGACTTTGGAGGACTCGGAATCCTATGCGGTCGTCATCGACACACAATTCACACAACCTCCGCACCAATACACCACTTCAGTTGGTCTTCAACGCATGGCGTTTGCAGTCAATACACTTGTGACAAACACCCTTGGGTTCATCTCTGGCCTGCTCGGGGGGACCATCAGTTCCAGCGACCTGAGCCTCACATCCATTTCCGCTCCATACGCAATTAGGGTTTCAAATCCAGATGCGCCAGGTGATAACAGACAAACCGATTGCGAGGATGAATCATATTTCGATCCAATCGCCGATCATCTTGCTCGAAGCGACGACCACAAGTGTGGATTAGGGGTCGGTGTTGGATTCATTCGTTTTGATGGGTACGGCACTGGAACTGCTGCACCGATCCTTGAGACCGCGTACATCGATGTTGGCTTCCATCCTGAGAAGGGGCAGACCCGGCTTCCCGAAGAAGTGGACATTACATTGAGGAACGACAACGTGGGCCAAAACTCCTTTGACACCGTTGAAATCTATTCCGATGTCGGGGTCGACCTCTACCTCCATTACTTCGAAGACCGCTCAAACATCCCGGAAGGCGACAGCCCGTTCGGGAACATCACGGATTCGCGAAGTTGGATTCGCGGTCTTCCATCAGGGACGATGCCGTCAGAGGAAATTGCAGCAATTTTCACCATGATCGGCGAAGCACCCGGCTCAGAAGGGTTCCCAGGCAACATCCCAGAGCGGCTTTCACTCATCATTGCCATCAAGAATTTCTCGGGAGACAGCACCACGAATGTGAACGACCCAACGCTGCCAATCAATCCAGCTGCACCTCCCAACACTTTGGTTGCTATTGCTGCAACGGAATCCATTGACCGTCTTGAATACAAATCAACATTCATGCGCGGTGGCTATGAATCAGACCGCTCGTCGCTTGAACTCGTCATCGATCACGTTCCTAAGGTGATTATTGTCGAAGGTAGTTTTGAGATTCCAGAAAGTGGATTGAGTCGCGTTAACTTCGACAATCCAAACCTCAACACCATTGCTCAATTGTTTGACAACGCCCTCCTCACCATCATTGAGGTGATCCTTGATGTGGGTGACATCGTCAACGGGCTGCCAGAAGCCATTGTTGGCACTGCTGGTTCTGAGGGTGGCGTGGTTGCTTTGCACTGTCGTACTCAAGTGCGACAGACCTTGCCGGACTCGGTTCGTGAACCAATGCCGATTGGTCAAGTGACGTTCTCCATCTCATCAAGCGACAACCCGTGGTTGCCTGAACTCGATCATATCCTTCTATCAGAGGATACGGAAATCGCCAAGGTGAACGGACGACTTGGTCCAATCGATCCTCTTGTCCCGGTGGCGATGAGCGCACGGATCGGTGGCATCACCGATGTTGAGCATTCATACGATCCAATCAATGACATTCGACAAATGGAATTACGTGGGCTGGAAGCGGGTGCCCTGCTCATTGGTCACATGCGTCATTCGGACGGCGACTTGGAAACAGCCAGCCGCCAGTCAGCGACCGTTTCAAATCGACCAAGCACGTTCAACCTCACTCAAACCTCTGAGGCCATGACCTACTCTGCAAGCGGTCCGATTGGAACCATTACCTACGGTGGAGAATCTTCTGAACAACGCAACGCAATTCGGTTGAAGGGTCTGCCATCGTCCTTCTCGATTGTCTTGGGCGATACGGTTGGTTATGTTGCAAACGAACCCATGGAGTCGATTCAAATTCAGATGACCAATGCGAGCGAACCATTGACCATGGATGGGGACCACTTCCGTTTCTGGGTGGATGAAAACGCCCGTGAGGCCAGCCTAAGCGTTGCGATTTCTCATGTTACAAGCGTTCAGAGGCTTTCTCCACTCGACCCAGGCTCTACAGGTCCTGAAGGAAATTCAAGAATTGAATTGACCCGTGCGGAATCAGCACCCTTCAACATCTTGCTTGAAGATGACACCGATTATGTTGATGAATTCAAGGGGATGAACGGCCGTATTGCAATCAACCCATTGCCCGCAGACATCACCGTCGCTTACCCGAGCGCGGTTGATTCAACCGGTCTAGAATTGCCCACATTCGATGAAGGCGACGGGGTTGAAGCACTCTCTTTCTTCCTTGGTGATCTTGTTGATTTTGGGAGCGTAGTCAACGATTTGATCTATGGAATGACCGTTGATTTAGGGGGCGTTTCAACCGATGAAAGCAACATGTCTCTCGGCGTGAACCTCGTGACAGGTGAGGCGTTTAACCTCACGGCCGATGTCAAGAAAGGGTCCAATATCAACGAGGACCCAGTGTGGGTTCACGGCGCTTCAGCGAACTTCAATGAGGCATCACTCGTGTCGTTTAACTACAGCCGAATGCCGACGTTCACTCTTTCAGGTCGAACCATCGTCGATACAATCCTCGCTGATTACAAGGTGAGTCCTGAAGAAGCACCTCTGTTCATCGAAGCGTTGCAAAACGCCAACATCTCGTACCCAGAACTTGCCGCAGCTATCCTCCAAGACGGCGTTGTGCTTGACAGTGAATTGGAAGGCATCAACACCTCTGTATGGGCCGATCAAGGCATTTCTGTTGAACTGCGTCGCTCTTGGCATCTAAAAACATGGATGCCGAGCCTCCCCTCTGGTCGCATTTTCATCGAATATGATTTCAAGATGGTCAATGAAGTTCCGGTCTATGAAATCGACTTGGCCATGGATGGATGGCAACCTCTTCGTGAGCAATTCAGTTTGATCCTTAACGGGCTCGAGGGTAGGGACGCCCAGTTGGTCATCGATGGGCTAGATACCACTCAGCCGAACAATGTTGTCGCCAATGCTGTGTTTTCAACACAGGACAATTTGACCGTGCCTCGAGTTTCGATCGACATGACCTACGATCTCGGAACGAGGTTGGAATCCGCCCACGCCGTCTTCATCGATCGCAGAGCGTTAACGAGGGTTGAAGCCTTATTGATTGGCGTCCCACAATCCACAGATTTCTCCGCAACCGTCGGTGATATCTTCCTGATCAACGTTACCGTTCCATCTCAATACCAAACGCCCGGTGGTTATTCAGCCGATTCATTAATGATTCAACAAATGCGCTACGTTGATGACCAATGGTGGCCTGCTACAGCTTTCATGCGCAATCTGCCTGGTGAAATGCGGCTTGCTGCACAGCCCGAGAAGGAATTCGATATCCGTGCCGATATTGCATTCCAAGGCATGATGACCCTTGACTACCAATCCAACACTGAAAACATGGACCTGTACCTCGAAGCCAGTGGTCGTGCGGTTGACACCAAGGGTGATGTGTTGATGTTGGCTGAGGGACTCCCGAAAACGTTCGTGATGGAAGCGACCGATGATTGGGGCATGCGCATTGCATCTGACGGGCAAGGTGTGGAACGGGTGTACATCAAACAAACCGATGTTCCATCGGCTCCCGGCGTGGTCATCGAGCGTGTGGAAGTCATTGGTGAGAACCTTAAATCCGCAACAATTCACGTCTACACAGGGCCTATGCAATACCCGATTATTGTCTTGGATGACATCACGGACGGGCGAATCATTGCGAGCGCTGAGGTAAGCGTTGAGCCCGGATATTATGTTCCAATTCTTGGCGATTGGCAACTCGAAGGCCGTGGTGTGTTGCTCGACACCCAATTCACCGGTGTTGTTCCAACCGCTTCATCGATTGGCGTCAACGGTATGGTGACGGACCTGTCGCTCATTGGAACCTTGTCTGGCGGCGCAGTTGAAACACGCCATGTTCTGCTGGTCGAACCAGTCACATCCATCATTGCAAGTGGGTTGGCAATGATTTTCTGAGGTGATCGCATGAACGGTGAACGCAAACATATTCCCGTCGGCGAGGACGGCGAGATGCTGGTTCACGAAGATGACATCAGCGGTGGTAATTCCGCAGGTTTACTTGACCTTGCTGCGCTTGATGCTCATCATGACATGGCTGAAACCATGGAGGATGTGCGACGGGCAAAAGAAGCAGTTGATTCGCTTGGGCAGAAGATTTCATCGCGTCAAGTTGCTCTTGCGGGCATTGTTCTCTTGATGTTCATAGGGGTCCTCCTTAGCGGGTGGTATTGGGTTCTTCCAAGGGACAGCGTTGATGTTGAAACACAATACATGCAACGTGGTGGCCACCTTTTGATGTCGGAAATACACAACACTGGCAGCAGGGAAATCACCAATGTTGTCGTCCAAGTCCATTTCCAATCCGTGAATGGCAGTGAGATCTATCAAACGATGCGAATTGAGGTTGATTCCATCGATGCACACTCCTCGATTGCCGGTGATGATCTTGAGATGATTGTCGTGGGCTACACGGTCTGGGATCAATACCTCATTACCGTTGAACTCGAATGGACGGATTACAATAACGTCGAGCAGCGTCAAACTTGGGATCATGAAGTTGGCTACTGGGCCACCGAGTTCTTCATGGATAAAGCCGACCGTACAATTTGGCCTGCAAAGTAGCACCTGAGTTGACCGAACGCTGTTCAGCAGACCCCAAGCGATAAAGCACGCCGCCTTGAGGCCAAACCATGCAAGCACGCCGTACGGCGCTAGGGGCGTGGTGTCTCGTCGCCTTATTTGTCTTGCAAACGACATGTTCTGTCATCGATTTTGGCCAGCCAATCAACAATGAAACGCTCCAAAACAACGACGGTGTTGAATGGGTTCAGTTCGACCTTGTCGATGGCGTGTACGCTGATGCAGTCGGTTTTTCAAATCAAGAAAGTACGGAAGAATCACGCTCGCTGACCGCCGACAGTCGAATTGGAATGTTCGATGCAGATGGGCTGCATCTTGACCGCCCATTGTCGAGTGTTTGGCTTCAAGGTCGCGCAGACCTACGATTGGTGCTCATCGACACAACTCTTGAGATGCAAGATGTCCGCAATGGTTTGGATGATGTGGCAGGTGTTTCAGTTCGTGAATTCATTTCTCCTTCCGGCCTGATGCTTCAAGGCACTCCTGCTGCCCTCAACGAAGCGGTCGCGCACGAAGGCGTGATGGTTCAGCATGCTGTTCCATTGGGCATGCTTGTCGATGATGCAGTGCTCGATGTTCTCTTGCTCGAACAAGGGGTTGAGGATCTGCAAGGGGAAATGATGCGCATCGAAGGTTGGCGCGACGAATTTGGGCCAACCGATGGCGTAAAATTCAGCGACTCCACAGGTGGCACACTGATTCAGAACCTCGCCGAGGTGGTCCCTCTGGTGTTTGAAGATCAGCGCAAATGGGATGAAGGGCGTTATGAAGGGACCCTTGCGACAACTGACCTTCTTGCGTTAATGGCCCAACCCTCCCTTCGTTCACTGCAGTTCAATCCTTCATTCACTGTGTACAACAACAACGCCCGCAGCCACATGAGGACAACAGAGATGACCTCTTACTTTACAACAGACCTCGACGGTTCAGGCCAAATCGTAGCGGTTGCGGACTCCGGTTTAGATGAAGACCACGGTGATTTCGGCACCAGAGTGGTGGGGAACAATGACGTGATTGGCGATGGTTCTACCGCAGACAAGCATTCAGGTCACGGAACACACGTGTCCTGCACCGTCCTTGGCGACGGGGCACAGGGTGGCTATGCAGGAGTTGCACCTGAAGCAGAGTTGTACTTCCAAGCGATGGAAAACGACAACACTGGAAATTTCCAATCGCCTTCACTCAATTACCTGCTCAACTCTGCTTACTCTGCGGGCGCTCGAACCCACACAAATTCGTGGGGCTCCTCGCAAACCAGTGACCACGGTAAATACACATCATCGGCTGAAGACATCGATGATCGTTCCAATTATTACGATCGGTACTACAACGGCCGAGATGGCTTGACCATTCTTTTTGCAGCTGGCAACGACGGCCCGAACACCGGTACAGTTGGTGCACCTGCGACAGCAAAAAACACCATCGCTGTTGGCAACCACCAAAACCGATACTCAGGCGCTCCTGATACCATCATGTCGGGCTCATCACGTGGGCCAACCGACGATGGTCGAATTAAGCCAGACGTAATCGCACCAGGGGGCTATGTGCGTTCGTGCAGGGCCCAAGAAGCAGCGGATACTGGAAGTTCGACTTGGTCAAACACCTATTATCTCGAATACACCGGTACTTCGATGGCCACTCCGAACGCTGCAGGCGCAGCCGCTATGATCCGGGAATACCTCGAAGAAATTGCTCAACGCCCTTCGCCACAAGGCGCCCTCGTCAAGGCACTCATGGTGTTAGGGGCAACTGATCTTGGCAGTCGAGACATTCCGAATGACAATGAAGGGTGGGGCAAAGTCAACCTGAGAGAAACTCTTGCTCCGACCTCTGGTCAAGGCATTTGGGTGGACGATCGTTCGGTTCTTTCAGGAACTGGGAATTCAAAAACATACACCTTCAACATCACGCAATCAAACGGGGGCCTCAAGACGGTTCTTGCGTGGTCGGATGAGCGCGGCTCTACCTTCTCATCTAAGCAATTGGTCAACAATTTAGATTTAGAAATCACTTCTCCCTCCGGTCTTGTTTACCTTGGCAACGATTTTGCAAATGGGCGCTCCACAACAGGGGGTTCAACCGACACCACGAACAACCTCGAAGTTGTTCTTCTCGACTCGGCAGAGGTCGGTATTTGGACGGTCAAAGTCAAGGACGCCTTCCACGGTGGAAGCACGGCCCAACCCTATTCCATTGCAGTGCGCGGCCACGGTGTGAACGATTTGCGACCAGATCCCGAGTTCCTCGTGGACGAATTCGAGATGTCGGTGTCTATTCCGCAAGTTGGCGATCAATTGCAACTGACCACCAAGGTGTTCAATGTCGGTAACGTCAAGGCTAA
>QQSI01000007.1:12397-36860 GCA_003602645.1 Candidatus Poseidoniales archaeon
CAAACGGTGTCCAATTTGTCGATATTGAAATTGAACCTCGCTCGACGCAAGAAGTGTTCCTCGTCGTGAGTGTTGATGGAGAGGAAGAACTGGCTTACACCCGCATTACATCAAGAATCACTAACCGTGGTGACAGCAACAATGCTGACGAAAACGGTGATGGAATTCCAGATAACCAGCGTGAATTTGAATTCCTTGCCATCCTATCCGACCGGAAATTTGCAATGGATGTGCGCCTCGTTGACGGTGGCATTGACCAACGATCCGGTACTGCAATCCTTCCTCCATCTGGCACCCAAACCTACGGCCTTTGGATTGAGAACACCGGTGACGGTGACGATGAAGCAGCCATTGATATTTCAGGCCTTCAGGGCATAGCAACCCGCCAACTCACCCTCTACGGCCTCCCTGTCGAGGGACCAGTTTTCGTCCCCTCTGGCTTTGGAATTTGGGATTTCGCCAATCAAACTTTCTTGCTTGATGTCAATAATAAACCAGTGACTGCGTCCACAAAGAACGGCGCTGAAACGATCATGGTCGGCCTACCGGTGTACGCCAACCAATCACATGAAGCCCGGCCGTTCAAACTTTACATGGAACTGACCCTCACCGTCAATCCGAGTGCTTCAACAGGACAAGGTGGAGTTTTGGATCTCACCGTCACGAGCGTATCGAACGCAGCCAATCGCTCAGGTCAGATTTCAATCACCCTTGACGTTCAAATTGTTTATCAACTCGAATTCCAAACAGAAGGCTTGGATACCGAAATGTCGCTTGAATTCCCAGAAAAACTTGAGTTCACGCTCAATCTCACCAACACTGGAAACACACGCGCAGAGGTCCTTATTTTCTCCTCGGAGAGCTTCAGAGGATGGAACGTTGGTCTTGACAGTCTTGACCCTGAATCGGACTGCTCTACAAGCGGTTCGGATTTCTCTTGTTGGGTGGACATTGGCCAGACAGTCACCATTGACGTCATCGTCCGGCCTCCTTTTTCTGCAGAAATTGAAGACACATTCAAATTCACGATTTCCGCTGAACCTATCGAAACGGGTGTTGTCGATCGAGAGAACATCGAAATTGAAGTTCTAGGTCAGCCCTCAAAGGGCTTCCTCGGACTTGGTCTGTCCTCGGAACAGGTTCAGTCGGGCTTCCTCATCATCCTTGTTTTGCCGATGCTTTTGCTCTTCTATCGTGTTGGTATGCCCTCGGTACAAAATTCCCTTGAACTGAGTCGACGAGGTAGAAAGCAAGATCACGTTCAACACCTCATTGAAGGCGGCCATGAAAATATTACTTTGGCCACAATGAACGTACGTCACCCTGTTCCGTTCAGGAATCCTAGCACCCAGTTTGCTTTGGTTGTGGTGACGTTTGGAATTTATGGGGCCTACCTCCATCACCAATATTCGAATGAAATGAAGCGCTATGCGAATGTGGGTAAGGGCGGTTTCAAAATCTGGAACCTTATTTTCATCTTCCCATTCTCCTTCCTCCTACCGTTTTGGATGATTGCTCGGTTGTTAGGATTCTTGCGTAATACCAAAGCGCTCGAGGCAATCACTGGTCACACAACTAAACTTTCCTTTGGATTCATCATGTTGTGGTCGCTAATTGGCATGGTTGCAATCGGTGGGACAACGCTGATCGTGAACTTGCTCCCGAGCCTCGGTGGACTTGAATTCATCAAGACGCTGGCGCCCATTGCGGTCTACATGTGGGCCGTATTCGTGCCTTGGAAGGCCTTTGAAGATTCATTGAATGCTTCTTGGACCCTCTTCTTCACAAAAGATTGAGTGCCCTTTCTAGGGCTATTTTGCTCAAGTCAGGATTCCTTGGCTCGGGCCTAGAGATGGGCATACGAGCGGCTTTGAAAAAAGGAGTTTGTTTCTTCCCCATGAATTCCACGCAGTGGCCCTGTTTCACGCAACTGAGAAAGCCATCGCTCACGAGTTGAATTTGGGAACGCTTATGTGGGTCCCTCAAGTCGAGAAAAACACGGAGCGTATGCTTTGCAACTGGGTGACAATATGTCCGGACTTGAATCAGTACCGAGCGCTTACCTCTCAATTGGATTTTTGACAATCCTGGGCATCATCATGCCGCTCACGAATTTCCTCATCACTTGGGTCGTTCGCCCACGTGTTGACCCTGCTCGTCCACACATCACCCGTTCTTACCTTTTGGAAGGCTATGAGCGAGACCACAGCTTGTATCCGCGCCGTCTTACCACCTTTGAATGTGGGAGCGAACCTGTTGGCGATGCAATGATCCAATTTCATTTCCAATACTACTGGTACGCCATCATTTTCTTGGTGTTTGATGTGGCGTTCATGTTCTTGGTGCTCGGCGGCATGGTTGCTTCTGAAGCCACATCGGCAGATGCAGCGGCCGGAGCCGTTGACGAAGCCATCAACGCCCTCTTGGTGCTCTCAGTCTTCTTCGCTACGATGTCTCTAGGCGTCTGGTACGTGTTCCGAAAGCGAGGTCGCATTTACATTTGAGGTGGATATTATGGCAGAAGCAGGAGAAAATTTTGCAGCATTCAACAGCCGCGCACTCGTTGAGATGGTCGGCGGTGTGACGGACGAGGCCCTCAAAGCCACCCGCATCAAGAAGTTCCTCGGCGTTCTCGCTGGACGGTACTTCAACTGGGCTGGGCGAAAATCGCTCTTCACCCTCCACTTGGGAATCAAATGCTGCGCTATCGAGATGGCTGCAGCGGCAACCCCTCGTTTCGACGGCGACCGGTTTGGGGTGCTCTTCCGTTCCTCACCACGTCAGTCCGATGTGCTGTTGATCAACGGGCCAATCACCAAGAAATTCGCAGACAAAGTCGTCCGATTGTGGGAGCAAATGCCGGAGCCGAAGTATTGCATCGCTATGGGTGAATGCGCCATCTCTGGTGGACCATACTTCCAATCCTACAACATCCTCGAAGGGGTCGACACGGTCATTCCGGTCGATGTCTACATCCCAGGTTGCCCTCCACGCCCAGAAGCACTCATTGATGGGTTTGGGCTGCTGCGCGAGAAAATCATCCGCATTGGTGGCGCACCAAGCGCAGACCGTATGAGTGAGAAGCCAGTGATTGTCGGGGAGGACTGAGCATGGGTACGAGCATCACTCAAGATCAGAACACCTCCGCTGCAGAGGCGTGCCTTGAAGCCATCAACGCCCGCTTCGAAGGCACCGGTGTGAACGCTTCGATCGAGCACCACAGCAACGCTAAGAAATACGCTTTCATTCGAATGTCCACGCCTCCACAACACTGGATTGCATTGGCAAAATGGATGCGCCATGATCTTGGCGTCAACTACTGTTCAATGGTGACAGGCACCCACTTCCCAGACGGCCCAGACGAACGAGGCTGGGAAGTTGCCTACCACTTTTTGCGACAACCGATTCAAAACCAAACCCCAAACACTCACAACGTGATTGTTGCCGAGGAACTCAAGGGAATGGACATCCCCATGGAATTCGAAGTCTTCATCCCTCTTCCACAAGGCGATTCACCAAGCGTCCCGTCCATCCAATCCATTTGGGGCGGTGCTGATTGGAATGAAAAAGAAACATGGGATCTCGTTGGTATTCGTTTCGAGGGCCATGAAAACATGCATCGAGTGTTGAACCCTCACGACAGTCCAGATGGGTTCCACCCGCTTCAGAAGCAACACAAACTTCGGTATCACGATCACAACGAAATGTACGATGACGCTCAAGGCTTCATGCGTAAACCTGCGGACGAGGGCCGTGTTAAGTGAGGGATAGTTATGGCACAAATGTGGATTACAATGGGGCCCCAGCACCCGATGACGCACGGCTTGTGGACGCTTCGTGTGAAGGTTGACGGTGAGACCGTCGTCGACACCGAAGCAGAACTTGGATACATTCACCGTGGTGTGGAGAAAATTTGTGAGGCAAGAGACTTCACTCAAGTCACTCCATACTGCGATCGATTGTGCTACGTGAGCGCAATGACTTGGGCAAATTCCTACATCTATGCAGCAGAAGACCTTCTCGAAGCAGATGTACCAGAGCGAGCTGAATACATTCGATTGATCTCGGCAGAACTTCAGCGCCTCGCCTCCCACTTGATGTGGCTCGGTGCTTTTGGACCCGACATTGGCAACTTGACGCTGATGACTTGGTGCATGCGTGACCGAGAGATGTTCCTCGATCTTCTTCAGGAACTTGGCGGTTCAAGAATGCATTACAACTATCCTCGAGTTGGCGGTGTTAAGCGTGACATGCCAATCGGCTTCGCAGACCGTGTGATTGCCAAAACCAAGTTGTTCGAAAAGCGACTCGATGAATATGAAATGATGCTCGATGAATCAACCATATGGTTGGTTCGTTTGCAAGGTGTTGGCTATGCGAACGCCGAAGAAATGGTCGACGCAGGTGTTTCTGGACCAAACGTCCGTGCTGCTGGTGTCAACTACGACGTTCGATGGGCTCACCCATACTCCGTCTACGACGAAATCGATTGGGAGCCAGCCGTCGAAAAGCCAACATCCGTGAAGGGTGCTGACTGCTACGACCGATACCGTGTTCGAATGGAAGAAATGCGCCAATCTTGCCGCATGATCCTCGACGCCCTCAACAAAATTCCTGGCGGAATGAACACCAATTACGCAAGCGGAGACGAAATGATCCTCACCAAGGCCCCAACCCGTGCCCCTGAAGGTGCAACCGGATTCAGCAATTACGAATGCACCAGAGGTGCGTCACAATTCTACATCCAAGGCGGTGGCGATGGCCGAGGAAAGAACCCTTACCGACTATCCATCCGTTCCCCGATGTTCATCACCATTCCATTCGTTGCAAAGACGATGATTGGCTACAAGATTGCTGATATTCCAGCCATCATGGGTAGCTTTGACCCCTGCATTGGAGAGACTGACCGTTGAGGTGATTGTTATGGATGACATCTACGATCTACGAAGCATATTCTTGGGCGAAGACGCCCCTGTCCGCGAACTTGTTGTGTCCGCTCTCGAAGGTACACCTCTAGAAGAAAGCGCAGGCTCAATTGCCTTTGCAGCAGGAACCTTCGCCGTTGTCAACATCGTGTTTCTGATGTTGTTTTTCAGCCAATTCGCCATTCTATGGATTGAGCGTAAGGCTGTCGCTCGGATGAACGATCGGCGTGGCGCAACAACCGCCCTGCGCTCGTTGTGGGTCGGCGAAAACGGCGTGACTGCCGGCGAATGGTGGAACATGCTTCCGTTCGGCGCAGGCATCCCAATCGGCGCACTCAACCGTTGGCTGAACAAGAAATTCGGCAACCGTGATGAAAAATTCCCAACAGTTGACCGTGTGAACAACCGCTCATGGATGGGATACTCCATTCTACCAGGGTTCTTCCAAAACGTCGCAGATGGAATGAAATTCCTGCTTAAGGAACACATGGTTCCCCGGCGAGCCGACAAACTCATTTTCGAAGTTTCACCCTTCTTGATTGTTTCATCAACATTGTTGATCCTCGGAATCATCCCTCTTTCAAGTGGCATTTACGCTACCAATCCAGACCTTTCCATCCTCTATGCTATTGCCATATTCGGCATTGCTCCAATTGGTGTGTTCTTTGCTGGCTGGTCTTCAAACAACAAATACACCTTGATTGGTGGTATTCGTTCAGCAGCTCAGTTGACCGCTTATGAGATTCCACTGTTGCTCACCTTGCTCTCTGTTGCTGTTCTTTCGGGAACATTCAACATCATCGAAAGCATTCATTTCCAGCACAGCGCTGGAGCGTGGAACCTCTTCTTGATGCCGCTTGGTGCAGCGTTGTTCTTGCTCACCATGATTGCAGAAGTTGAGCGTGTACCGTTCGACATGCCTGAAGCAGAAGCCGAACTTGTCGAAGGTTGGTGGACTGAGTACGGAGGCATGCGGTTTGGTATGCTCTTCATGGCAGAATACATCCGCACCTACGCTGCTTGTTTCTTGTTCACTCACTTCTTCCTTGCTGGATGGCACTTGCCGTTCCAAGGCACCATCAGCCACATTCCATTGCTCGGTGAAGCCTATGTTTTGATTCCGGGCGCCATTGTCGTGCTGCTCAAGTCGTGGCTCGTGTTCCTCGTCGTGTTCGTTTGGGCTCGTTTCTCTCTTGCCCGTATTCGAACCGATCAAATTTTGGAATTCGGCTGGCGCATGCTCTTGCCGCTTTCGGTGTTCCAAGTGGTCCTCTCTACCTTGTACCGCTTGTTCCTTTTCGATCCAAGCGCAATGAGCGACACCGCTGCTGGCGGCAATGCTTGGGTCATTCCAGGACTCGAAGTTCCATTCCTTCTGCCCCTCTTGACCACCATTGTGTGGTTGGGCATCTTCTTCTTGCTTCTCAATGATGAAGACAAAGACGCTGCTCCAGATCGCATGTACCACGTGTACACATTACAGCCCGCGGGAACGCACACTCCGGGAAAGGACTGAGGTGATTTAGAATGCCAATGCACCCAAACGCACGACCAAATTTCAGAAACCTATTCTGGTACCCGTTCAAAATTACACTGATCACCGCGCTCCGTACGTTCCCTTTCTTCGGGAAGTTGTTCGGTAAGCGCTTGGCGATGGGCTACCACAACACCGAACACCCGGAATTCCTCAGCGACGGAGACAAGGTCCGTGCTGGAAAAACTTCGGAATTCAACAACATCGAAAACCAACAATTCGCACCCGATCGGGTCACATCTGATTTGTTCCCAACCCTATGGAAACCTCAAACTGTTCAATACCCATACGAACGACTTGAGGAAATGGAGCCTTGGCTCTTCGTTCCAGGGAACTACAACGGGCGAATCGGTGTCATTTGGGAAACCTGTACAGCGTGCAAGATGTGCGTCAACATTTGCCCGAACGACTGCCTTCACATGACCACTGAATTGCGAGTCGATGTGCTCGACAACGCAGAAGGCGAGCATGAAGGCCTCGGTGCAGAGTTGGAAGTCGGCGGTCACGCCGCTATGCTCAAGCCAGAAGTTGCTGCGACCCTCGATGATTTCAACCTCGCAACCGCCCACACAGACACACCAAATGAGTGGCGGTTTGCTGAAGTGCTCGACTTGAGCGGAAGCACAGCCACTGTTCGCTGGAACGATTCTGGCGAAGAGGTCGAAGTGGAACAAACTGACCTAAGAGTCGCTGACGATCAGATTGTCTCAGGGCGAATTGATCTTGGCCGCTGTATGTTCTGCGGCCTCTGCATGGAATCATGCGGATTCACTTCATTCTTCATGACCAATGAATACGATGGAATGTCCGGATTCACCCGCCAAGAATTGTGGTTCGACGCAAGCCGAACCCGTGTGCTACCAGGGGTTCACCAAGAAGCAGTTGACACTGAACTTGCCAAGCGAGCCAACAAGGAACGCGACAAGCGAGCAAAGAAGGCTGCACGAGCCGCAAAGGAAGCCGCTGAGGAGAGTGCTTGAGATGGATGTTGCAAGCGCAGCAGAACTCGGCGTCTTTTTCCTCTTCGCAACCATTGCACTCGGAGGCGCACTTGGGCTCATTCTCGCTCAACGTGTGGCCCACTCAATGCTTTCCTTGATTTTCAGTTTCATGGCAGTCTCGGGAATCTTTATTCTCCTCGGGGCGGAATTTTTGGCTGCGATTCAAATCCTTGTCTATCTGGCAAGCGTTGGGTTAGTGGTGCTGTTTGGTATCATGCTGACTCGACGGCAAATCCTTGAGGAGGACTTCGAATGAAGGTCCTCTCACTTGCGACTCGAATGGGCTTGTTGGCTCTTGGAATGATCCTTGTATCGGTGCTCAGCGCCGATGCTGTCTGGGCCGATGCCAGCGAAGACGAACCAAGCACAAGTGGTCTGGCTGACGCTTTGTTGACCGATTGGGCTTTGCCTTTGTTGATCCTTGGTGTGTTGATGTCCATCGCAATGATTGGTGCTGCATACCTTGTTCGTGACGAGCGAATGGAAAATCTCTTGTGGGAATTTGGAGGTGAAGAAGAATGATTGATCCAGCATTGGTCTCCGGACTTTCAGCCCTCATGTTCGTCATTGGCTTGGGTGGAGCTTTCACTCGAAAGAACGCCATCATTGTCTTGATGTGCATTGAGTTAATGCTGAACGCAGCCAACATGCAATTTGCCGCAGCAGCGGTCTATCACGGTGACACCACAGGCTGGGTGTACACGATTTTTGCTATTGCCATCGCAGCAAGTGAAGTCGCTATAGGGTTAGCGATTTTCCTTGCCATGTATGGTCAACACGACACGATTTCTCTGGACGATGTGGACGTCCTAAAAAACTGAGGTGAGATGATGGCAGGTTCAGTACTCAACGACATCCCAACCCCAGAAGTTTCAGAATTTGCGCCGCTGATTGTGCTCTTGCCAATGGTAGCGTTTGCGGTTATTCTCTTCCTTGGACGCGTGTTCAACGGAAATCCAACATGGAAAAACACCGTCAAGGAAGGCGGCATCATCGCTCTAGGCGTAATGAGCGCCGTTCTCGTGCTCTCGCTGTTGCTTATTGCAGACTTCATTGGCTCGGTTCAGGCCGGTCATGATTCAGTGTTCCACTGGTTCACTTCTGGCGTATGGGACGGCACATCTTCAGGCGTCTCCACCGACAAATTCGGCTTTGGCATCTACGTCGACCACATCACCGTGATGTTGTTGTTCGTAGCAGCCTTCCTTTGTTTGTTGATTAACATCTTCAGCATTGGCTACATGAACACAGATCCAATCAACGACAACCGCAACCACCGTTTCTATGCAGAATTTACCCTTTTCTGTTCGGGTATGCTTGGGATGGTGTTGGCTGACTCCTTCCTTTGGTTGTTCATCTTCTGGGAGATTATGGGTCTCTGTTCCTACCTACTTATCGGGTTCTATTACGAACGCCCAAGCGCAGCCTATGCTGCAAAGAAGGCGTTCTTGACCACTCGTATTGGCGACGTGTTCCTCATGATCGGCCTTGTGATGATGTGGGACTTGTTTGGTTCCCTCGATTACACGGTTGTTTTCGATTCGGCAAACATCGAGCATGTGGCTGAACACTCAGCAGGCACCCTCCAATGGGCGCTTGGTTTGATGTTCATCGGGGCCGTTGGCAAGTCTGCTCAATTCCCACTCCACGTCTGGTTGCCTGATGCAATGGAAGGACCTACTCCTGTTTCCGCACTCATTCACGCAGCGACCATGGTCAACGCTGGCCTTTACCTCGTTGCCCGTATGTTCCCGTTCTTCGGTGCAGAAGCCTTGCACGGCGATCTTTCTGACCTCGCTTACATCATCGCCGTTGTTGGTGGTATTACCGCAGTGATGGCGGCTGCAATTGCCTTTGTTCAAATGGACCTCAAGAAGGTCTTGGCGTATTCAACCATGAGCCAATTGGCCTACATCTTCACCGGCCTAGGTTGCGCTATGTATCTGGCCAACACCCTTGATTGGCACCACAACGACAAGGATCATTACATCGTGATCGTTGCTTTTGGTGCTGCGTTGTTCCACTTGTTCAACCACGCCATGGCCAAAGGTATGCTGTTCATGGCCAGTGGTTCAGTGATCCACGAAGTCCACCATGCACACCATCACCTGCACCACCATGACGACCATGGTGACGGACACGATGATGATCATCATGACGATCACTTTGACGCTCAATCGATGGAAAACATGGGTGGCCTTGCCTCCAAGATGCCCATCACTGCGACGGCAATGCTGGTTGGTTCGGCTTCCATCATGGGTCTACCGCTCATTGGTGGATTCTGGTCTAAGGAAGGCATCATCGCCAACGCATGGCGTGTCGCTCAGGACGATCCGAAATTCTTGTTGCCTGCCATGTGCGTCCTCATCGGTGCAGGAATGACCGGGTTCTATATGTCTCGAATGTGGCTCAAGACGTTTGCAGGAAAGCCAAACAACGAGGTTGCTGCACACGTTGGACCGACCAACACCTGGATCAAGACCCCACTGTTTATCCTCACCTTCGTGAGCCTTTCTTCAATCATCTTTGCAGGTATGGGCTTCACCCACTGGGCCCCTGACGAAGGATATGCCTTCATGTCAGAGAAATCTCTAATCGACGGGATTGTCTACGAACTCGGGCACGCATTCGCAAATTCTGACGCTTACTTCTTCATCATCACCTACATCGCAATTGCGATGGGTGCGGTCCTAGGTCCTGGTTTGGCAATGGCACTTTATGGTGGAAAACTCGATGAAGGCGAGACAACACAACCTTGGATGAAACCTGTGATTGGTCTTAACGCATGGGTCAAGAACCGATTCAACTTTGACAACAACGCCTTTGCACAATCAACCCTTGCAGTTGCTCTGCAAAACCGCCTCTACATCGACCATTACTACGACATGGCCATGCTGAAAATCGTAGCAGGCTTCTCGACGAAGGCTGCAGAAGCTGATTCTGAAGTGATTGATGGGACCATTAAGACCATCGAAACAGGTTCTCAATCACTCTCGACCGTTGTCCGGTCGATGACAACCGGTTCAGCCCGTGATTACATCTTGTGGGTCGCCGTAGGTATGTTGGCGATTTTCATGCTCGTATGGGGGGTGGCTTGATTGTTCGAGGCTGGTTCTGATTGGATTTCGATGCAACTTGTTGGTTTCCCCGTCATCGCAGGTATTGTACTGCTGGCCTTTGTGTCAAACACAAACCAAACCGCCCGCAACAAACTCAACAACCCGATCCGTATGGCGAGCTTCGCCTTCTCAATTGGTTTGTTTGCTTACACCACCTGGATGTTCTTTGATGTCTTCGCAAACATCACAAGCGATGGTTTGGCGTTCAACGATTACAAATTGTACGATTCCTATGAGTGGTTCCCCGCTCTCGGTATCCATTGGACGGTTGGCCTTGATGCCCTGTCCTTCCCGATGGTTTGGTTGACCACCTTTTTGCTGCCAGTGACCATTGTCGCAACCTGGCATGAGAAGAACGGTGCAACCTACTTCCCAACCATTTTGCTGATGGGCGGTGCACTGATCGGTGTGTTCGTTTCCCTTGACTTGTTCATGTTCTATGTGTTCTGGGAATTGACGCTCATTCCAATGTTCTTCCTCATCCTCAATTGGGGCGGGAAAGACCGCAGATATGCTTCTCAGAAGTTCTTCATCTACACCTTTGCCGCATCGGTTGTGATGTTGCTCGGTCTTGTGACCCTTTACTTGATGCAACCAGACCAAATCGGTACGGGAGGAAAGTACGGAACCATGACTGGACGCACCTTCGACATCCCAACCCTTGTCGAACACGCCACAGCCGCCAACCAAGACGGTTGGTTTATGGGCGAAAGCATGCAAAAGGTTCTCTTCGTGATGCTGATGCTTGGTTTCCTCGTCAAGTTGCCAGCTGTCCCATTCCACACTTGGCTGCCGGATGCTCACGTTCAGGCACCAACAGGAGGCTCCATGCTGCTTGCTGGTGTGATGTTGAAGATGGGCGCCTACGGGATGTTCCGTCTACCCCTCAGCATGTTCCCACATGCGCTGCAACACTTCCAATTGGCCCTGATGATCTTCGGAATGGTTTCTCTTGTTTGGGGCGCTATTGTCTGCCTTGGCCAAACCAACCTCAAGAAGATGGTCGCCTACTCGTCGGTATCTCACATGGGTGTCATTCTCATTGGAATTGCCACTATGCAGCCCATGGGTTGGGCAGCGGCGCTGTTCATGATGTTTGCTCACGGCATCATCAGCCCAATGCTCTTCGCAGTTTGTGGGGCCTTCAAGCACCACTATCACAGTATGGAAATTGGTGCAATGAGAGGCATGGCGAAGCATTCACCTTGGCTTGCAACCTCAATGATGTTCGCATGGATGGCTTCACTTGGACTGCCACTGCTTGCAGGCTTCGTTGCTGAATTGATGATGCTCATTGCCCTTTGGTACTTCATCGACTTGGAAGGTTGGAGCGTTCTTTGGATGATTGGTCCGGCTCTGGTGCTGGCTATTACAGCTGCATACTACCTCTGGTCGATGCAACGCACCATCTTCGAAGGTGGCGATGAAACACAACCCCCAGCAACCTTGCACGGTGATTTGATTCCAGACATCACCAATGAGGAGAAAATCGCCATGCTCATCCTTGCTGCGTTCACCATCCTGTTCGGTGTCATGCCTTGGATTGGCCTCGATATGATGGACGACTATTGCCGTACCTTCTTCGAGCACATGATTTCGAATGGAATCTTCAAGGGAGGTGCCTGATATGAAGACCACACAAGCGTTCAGTTCTGAGTTCTACTCTGCTCTCTTGCCTGAANTGTTNCTCTTTGCAGGTCTGCTCGCCCTCATTTTGGTCCCCAACTTCGGTAAAGGGACCTTCAGAATTCCAGGCACTCAGATCCGTTTGCCTTGGCTGCTGGGTGGACAACGCTTCTCATTCACGAGCAACCCGCACCTTCCAGCTTGGATTGCGACCATCACCCTCACCGGTGCCTTTGTTGCTGTTGCCGACTCNTTGAATGGAGGCGTAGAAGCCCTCAGCGTGGTCAGCAGTGATGCAGATAATGCGAAAGAACTCTTGATGGTCAACGGGTTTAGCCGTGTCTTTGAACTGATCTTCTTCGGTGCTCTTGCGCTTGCCTCCTTTGCCAGCATGAACCGACTCAAGGTCGAAGGTGTTGGTGGAAAACTCACNGAAGACCAATTGTACAACAACCGACGTCAGGCGGATTTCTACATCCTAATGCTGACCTGTGGTCTTGGTATGTCCGTAGTCGCTCTTTCACAGGATTTGTTTGTTCTGTTCATCGGCTTGGAACTGGCTTCCTTCTCCACCTACGTTCTGGTTGCATTCCTCAAGGAATCCAAGGCAGGTGCTGAAGCCGGAATGAAGTACTTCATCGTCGGTTCAGTCGCTTCCGGTGTCGGTCTTTACGGCCTATCCATGCTCTACCTTTGGGCAGGTTCACTGCAATTCGAAGTCCTCGCCACCGCCTTTGCAACCAGCGGCACAGAACCACTTCCGCTGATTGGTATTGGTTTCGTGCTTGTTGGATTTGGTTTCAAGGTCAGTGCAGCACCCTTCCATTTCGCAGCACCTGATGCATATGCCGGGGCGAGCAGCCCCGTTGCAGGCGTTTTGGCGACAGCAAGCAAGGCCATGGGAATGGTTGGATTGATTCGCATGTTGCTGATCATAGCCGCTCCAGAGGCATCTGAAGGATCCGCTGTCTGGTTGATCTGTCTTGGTGCTCTTGCAGCCCTCACCATGACCTGGGGCAACCTAGCAGCTCTCGGTAGCACAAACCCGAAGCGAATGTTGGCTTACTCCTCAGTTGCTCATGCTGGCTACATGCTTGCAGGACTGACTGCGGTGGGCGCATGGACATGGGACCCATCCTTTGCAGGATCTGAAGGCGAAGCTGCTTTGCTTGTGATGACAGCGTTGCTGTTCCACTTGCTTGTGTTGGTTGCCTTCAAACTCGGTGCCTTCCTTGTGCTGTCCATTCTCGAATCAGATGGCGACGCCTCTCGCCTCTCTTCCCTTGGCGGACTTGCAAGGAGAGAACCTCTGCTCGCCTTTGCCATGTTCATCTTCATGATTTCACTTGCTGGTGTCCCTCCAATGGCAGGATTCCTGTCCAAGTTGATGGTCATCATGGGAATCGTCAATGTCGGTGTTGGCAACAGCGCCTCATCACTCAGTGACTTCCACTGGGTTTGGTGGCTGGCCTTCTTGATGGTGATCAACTCCGCTATCTCTGTGTTCTACTATCTGCGTGTTGCTGTTGTGATGTTCTTCGAAGGGCCAGAAGAAGGCCGTGAAGGACCGCTTCCATCTGGTTGGCAAGTCCGGACCTCGATTCTGATTTGTGTTCTCGCCACTGTTTTGATTGGAATCTTCGGTGATTCCTTGCTCGAGATGTGCCGCACAGCCGCAGAAAGCCTGACCACCGATTGGTGATGGTTCGCAGGCGACTGATTGTACCATCCTGATGTACCCCTTGAGGTGCTGTATTCAAGAAGGGTGGACGGTAGGACATCACAGGTGCAACCACATGGGTCGTCGTCGTGAAGAGAAAGTGGACGAGGAAGAACTCGCTCGACTTGAATCTCCAGAGGGTTCCTCGGGAGGAAAGATCCGAGTTAAAATGCCAAACCTTCGTGTTAACGAAATGTTTGCACTTGCTGAACAAATCCTCGGGGGTCGTCGTGTGAGCGTCCTTTGCGCTGATGGCGAGACGAGAATGGCTCGTATACCCGGCAAGATGCGCCGACGTCAATGGGTTCGTGAAGGTGATTTGATCATCGTTTGGCCATGGGACTTCCAAGACACAAAAGCCGATGTAAAGCATCGATACACCAAAACCCAAGCCATGTACCTCTCTCGAAAAGGAGTTCTCCCAGCGGATGTCGATATCTTTGGTATGAACACTGCAGTGGACGACGATGACGAACACGATGACTTGTTCGGCACTATGGATGACGAGGATGACGATCTCTTTGGCGCAGCGGACGAACCAAGTGACGATGACGCTGATGACCTCTTTGGCGATGACGACGACGATGAGGACGACCTCTTCGGAGAGGCAGAAGCAGAAGGGGAAGAGCCAGCTAATGCTGAGAAGGAAGCAGCAGCATCAGCGCCCGAAGAAGAGCCATTCGTCGCAGTCGAAGAATACCCTGCAGAAGACGACGGTTCAGATGACGATGATGACGAAGAGGATCTTGAAGACCTCTTTGGTTGAAGAATAAGAAACGGGCCATGTCCATCCTAAGGTGATGTCATGGCTAAGGACAACTGGGATGAGTTGAACGACGGTAAGCACAACCGTTTCAATCGAAAGAGCAGGAAGAAGAAGCATCGTCAATCCTCAACATCAAGGGATTTGGACGAGGCTTACGCCTCATCCGAGGAGGACAAGTTCCTCAGTACTTTAGCTTCAAAACAAAGCACCTACGGTTGGATGAAAGAAGATCGCTACAAGCGAATGTTTCGTGACATTGAGAACAAAATACAGGGCGCATTGGGCACTGGAACCTTTGATTGGGTCGACCGGCGTGTGTTTGATCAGGTCTTCGATCGGTTGACCCTAATGTCGCTTTACAAATTGATGAAAACGGGTGTCATCGATACACTCGACTACCCCATCGCAAGAGGCAAAGAAGCCCACGTTTTTCATGGCACCAACATCGATGGGAAGTCTGTAGCCGTGAAAATTTTCCACACCTCAAATGCGGTGTTCAAGAACCTCGTTCAATACATCGAAGGCGATCCAAGGTTTGGCGGGCTTCGCCGTCGTCATCGAGATTTAGTTGATATTTGGGTTCGAAAGGAACATCGAAACTTGTCACGTCTGTCTCGTTGGGGGCTCAATGTGCCCAAGCCTCTCGGCATTCACAAGAACGTCTTGGTGATGGAATACCTCGGTCATGAAACGGGTTCCTCACCTAAGTTGAGAGAAGTAAAAGTTGAGAATCCTGAAGAGGTTGTCGACGATTTACTGAATTTCCTTGCTGTCGCTTGGCAGAAGAGCAACCTCGTGCACGGCGACTTTTCACCTTTCAATATCCTTTGGCACAGGCAAAGAGCAGTTGTAATCGACGTCGGTCAAGCGGTCGTACAAGGTCACCCCAAGGCGGAAGAATTTCTTGTTAGAGATGTAACCCGACTTGTGGAATGGGCCAACAAAAATGGCATAGAAATCACCCTTGCTGAGGCGATGTATGAGGTTTTGAATATGAACCTCGAGCATGTGAAGCAAGTCGAATTTGATGACGAAGAAGAATGATCACTCTTCTTCCCAATCGACTTGTTCGTCTTCAGCCAATTCCATCATGGCATCAACGGCTTCCTCATCCTCAGGATTGACTTGGGCGGCTCGCATTCTTCGTCCTCTTCGATTGGACACATCAGCAAGGCCTGGAACAAGGTTTTCGAATCCACCCGGGGAAGGGGTCGGGTCGTCTCTGATCTCGATAGTATCGAGGCTTCGGTTGACCATGCGAGAGCGACGCCGGTCCCGTTCAAGGAAGTTCAGAACGGTACCGTGTTCAGCACCGCCAGCCAGCATCTCAACGGCTTGTCTTGCCGCAGCCAATCCTTCTTCTTCACCAACGAGGACGACGGTTGAATTGTAAATCGTGATTTGCGTATCAGTTAATCCTTCAATCAATTTTCGAATTTTTCCTTGACTGCCAATGATTCGACCACGAATCCTTCGTTGTTGATTGGAACGCTTCCCGACATAAGATCGAATGTCAACCAGTTCAAAGAAGTGATCGTCGTCCAACAATCGAATGGCTGCTTTTGGTGCCATTCCCCTGCCGATTGCTTTGATGACATCTGGGAATTTCATGGCTTTGACCGGGTCGTAGGAACCGGGCTCTCCCCATTCCACTTCGACGTCACCGGTGTTTGAATCGATGTCCAATGACTTGCATCCTGCAGCGTGGCGCAGCGACTTTGCAGTCGCACCCTTTGCGCCAATGAGGACCGCAATTCGGTCCATTGGCACACGAGGCAGTGGTTGTCGCATGGTTAGGGGTGCGGCCGACCTCTTTTCAAAGTCTTGTACGCCGTTGGAAGAAGCCGATGAGCGCTCCTACGAACAGAACGAGGATCAACGAGGGTGCAAATGAGGGGACCAATCCCGGAGAGCCAATGGATGCCCCAGTGACCACCATGTGGTTGTTGTTGTTGCCCTCATCGTACTCGTCAATCACATTGAGATAATCAATCACCAGTCGCAAATCGTATTGTCCAGTTTGAGGAACTGTGTAATTCCAGATGAGGGTTTCAGTGCTGTCCGACAAGGTGCCAGATGGCAAAGTGCGCGCTTCCATAACCGTCCAACTCACCGAAGCGGTGCGGTCCGCAGGGGCTGATTCAAGACGGACAACGATGCTGCCGCCGTAGTCTTGGTTGCTCTCGAGAACGCTGGTGATGGTGACGTTTCCTGAAGTCTCTCCTGGGCGAACAATCAACCTGTCGAGGTTGGTCTGGGTTGCGTTCCATGACAAATCAAGTCCTGGAAGAATTTGGAAAGAACTTGGGTTTGAGGTGTATTGATTCCCAGCTTGGTCAACCACCACAGCTCGGAACATCAAGTGCTGTCGAGATTTTGTGGCCCAGTTGGACAGGGCAACAGTGGCGTCCAAACCATTGGTTCCGAAATCCAACCAACGGCCAGAAAGGTCTGGTGTTTGACCTACGCCGTTTGAATCAAAGCCGTACTGCATGTAAGAAACGGTCAAATCCAGTCCGGATCCATCATCCTCTGCACTGAAACTCACATTTGCTGGACCCACTCGGCTCGTGGTGAGTTCATCAACGGTCCAGCCGGTTGGTTCAGGTGCGGTTTCATCGACACGGATGATGAGATCACTGATTGGACCAAGATTGCCAACCCGGTCAACAGAACGGAATTGGACCGTATGGTTGCCCTCATCAAAATCAAAGGTCGTTGAATCGCTTGTGACGGTGGACCATATCGAACCGTCCATGCTGAATTGACACGTTGCAACACCACTGCCTTGGCCGTCATCTGCTGAGGAGATGAGTCCAGAAACGGTCACTGTTCCGTTGTTCTGCCAAGCACTTCCAGACCCGACGGTGAGCGTCCCAAGGGTTGGGCCAGTCCGGTCAATGCCGATGAACAATGTCTCAGTGCTTGACAAACCCGAGTCGTCATGAATGGTGAGTTTTGGATTGTAGGTTCCTTCGCTCATTGAACCACTCGTCCAATCCCAGCCGTAATTCAAGTTCGACGGTCCGTCATTGGTTGGTGCGCCTGGACCTGGAACGTTGCTCAGTGTAGCATAACTCAAATCGTCATCACTGGCGCCCCATCTAAACGCAATAGCGTCATCAGTAGCGATGCTGAACCAGGCCCGATCGCTTGCAGAATCACCTGTGCCAACATCAGCGTTGAGCGCAGTAAAAATGGTGATGAGCGGCACTTGGTTGGCAATGGTGAACGCATCAGAGGTCACAACGACGGCCTCGTTAACATCATCATCCCACGCCGTGGCACGTAGGGTGTAGGTTCCGTTTGCATGGGCTGTAGAGTCAAAATACGTCAGCCATGGTACACTTGTGAGGTTAGTGATGGTCGTCCATGATGTGGAATCTGAGGACAGTTCGATCAAAATTGATGAAACATTTGCGTTACCGCTCAAGCCAAATGTCAGTTGGTATTGACCGGTGATCGAATCACCAGACGAAGGTCCGTTTGAAAAGGTCATTTGGAGGTTCGAAGTCAACGAGGGGCTCGTTTTTTCCTCAAGGAACAGGGGACTTTCATTCTGGGCGTTCCACAGTGGGGAGGCGCCCATGCCCAACAGGAGAACGACGAGGAACGCTGTAACGGCCGTCCTTCCCATGAAACCTTGACGGGTGAGGTTGTCCTTCAATGCTCCCCTTTCAAAGCGAGGTTATGCCCTGCATTCCTTGCTTTGCGACAACATCCATTACGCCAATGCATCATGGCATTGGCTTTTGCTTCTGATGCCTAGGAAGGACGATTTTTGAGGTCTCTTTGAGATGGGTTCAAGTGCTTTGCAGGGCCTCCAACTTTTGTATGGCGAACACGTGGAAGGCACTTGCTGCAATTCTTTTGCTTGGTATGGCAACATTGCCACTTAATGTGAGCGCCGAGCAAGTAGGGGATATTCAGGCCTCAGCAGCAACCGTTGCCTTTTCGCCATCCTCGCCACAAGCAGGGGATACCGTGACGATTTACTTGACGATGTACAACAGCGGTCAATCGTATGCAACCGATGTTGAGTACACCTTTTATCGAGAGGCTTTAGGCTCCAGCAACCTCATTGAACAAGGTCGCGTTGACATCGAAGCAGAGTCAACAGCAGAGGTTTCGACGCAATGGATCAATGTCATTGAAGGCGAGCACGAAGTCGTCATCGAGATCGAACATCCAAGAGGCTCGGGCGTGACAACTGATTTTTATGTTCCATTTACCGTCACAGGCCTACCGAATTTGAAGGTCACCACGGTCGAGATATCGCCAACATCTGGTGTGTTTGCTGGTGACCAAGTCACGCTTTCATCCTTGGTTCGAAACACCGGCAGCGAACCTGCAGGTGCAAGCGTCCTCCACATTGATTTGCCAGGCCCTAACGATCAAGAATTGGCAACGCCAAGCATTGGTGCAGGTAATTCAACTTGGGTGAACACGACCTTCATGGCTCCTGAAAGCGGCCTTCACACGGTCTATGTCACACCGGATTATGAATCGGCAGTTGATGAGTCCTCCGAAGTCAACAAACAAGAGAGCATCGAATTCACGGTCGATACCCGAATGGATGTCTATCATCAAGGTACCATGACGGTTGAAATCGAAGAAGGCGCGCTCGAAGGCCCATGGGTGGTCAGTGGGCGGCTTGCACGAACCAACGGCAGCGGTACCACCGAGGTGCCAATGTGGCTGGAAATTCCAGACGGTGGAGGTGGAACGGTCACCTCAGTGCCTTTCACGGTCATCCTTGCCGGTGAAGGCTATGCAGAGAAGGAGTGGACGCACACGCTCACGGCTAGCGATCTCAGTTCATTGCCGGTTGGCCAACACCAGGTCACAGCCCAAATCGATCCGTTCAACAACGCAGCGTTCATTCAAGAATCAACCGCCAACGATCGCCTCAGTGCATCGCTCTCAATCTATCCGATTCCGGATGTTTTCGTGGATCCAATCGCAATTGCCTCGAGCCCTTCTGTCAACTCAGGTGAAAAGGTCACATGGCGCGTCAGCATGAGCAACAACGGAGACATCGAGGTCTCGGGCAAGTTGCATTACACCTGGGAGGGGGCAGAAGATACCTCCGGCCCAATTTACCTTGATCCGGGACAAAGCCGGACTTGGGAAGTCGAACTCCCTACATCATTGGGTGCGCATGATGCAACCTTTGTTGCAGGTTGGGTCCCTCTTGCAGGAAGTTGGGATTCAAATCCGCTTAACAGCGAAGCAAATGGCGTTGTTGTTGTCGAAGCAGATTTGCGCCTTGAATGGTGGGCATCTTCGTTCAGCATCACCAACGACCAAGCTGAACCAGCTTCAACACCATTGGAGGCAGGTGAAACATACACCCTCTCAATCGAGCTGAAAAGCACCGAAACGGGGAGCCTGTGGTTTGATTGCATGGATGGCAACAACGAAATGTTGGCCAACCTGAGCGCTTCGGTCGAGAACAGGGGCGACCGTGTCGCTCTATCGTGTGACTTTGTCGCTTATGCTCCAATCACCACGGTCCGCCTTGTGCCATCAGATTCAACCATCACATCTACCTTCACCCGCACCTTCACGACCAGAATGACCGCTGACGCCATGGATGATTTGAATGACAATGCGGAACTGGGGACCTTGACTTTAATCGGTTTGGGAGCCCTTGTGCTCGTTGCCGTGTTCGTGGCTGCGATTCTGATGACCCGCGACCGTGAGGAAGAGGTTGAGCGAGATATTTTCGATTATTGTCCAGCATGCGATGGAGAGTTGGAAGGCGACGAGGACCGTTGTCCGCACTGCGCTTTCAACCTCAAGAAGGCCCGCAAACAATTCCACGATTGCGAAGAGTGTGGGGAGTCAATCCCAGATCTGCTCGACAATTGTGTCTACTGTGGCGCAGAACAGGATGTTTCATCCTACTTTGAACAACGTCAGCGAAGGGAGCCAGAGGTCAAAGAAACCGTTTCTCTCCCAGAACCAGAGGAAGATGAAAATGAGATTGTCACCGGCACAGAAAACTTTGCTCAGGCCGTCAAAGACTTCGGTTATGATGAAGAAAACCTCGAAGACGAGTGGGACCAAAACATCGTCAGTGCAGAGGCTGAGGTTGAAGCAGCGTACGACCGAAGGAACGCTGAAGAAATCGAGCGTGAGAACATGTCTGAAGAAGAGTTGGAAGCGTACGATAACACCGTCACAACGACCCTCAAGGGCATGGACGAGCTTGGCAATGATGGCGTTGACCTCGACGAATTGCTGAAGGCTAAGGGTGACATGATCTCACTCAAGGACGAAGGCGACGATGGAACTGAACTCAGCGCCAGCGATGCCGAGATTCGTGGTCGTCTTTACGAGTTGACCGGTGAAGATGGCATCATGCCCGGCGACAAGGTTCATGTCGGCATGCAGCTCACGGATTCCTCATTCGCAGGGAACGAAGTGGCAGACACAACTGCAGATTTCAATTGGGATATGAATGATGAAGCAGAGAAGCCACTGACGGCAGACAATCCAGAGTCGTCTAAGGCAAAGCCAGCACGACGCCGAGCTCCTCGACGTAAAGCACCTGAAACGCCAGCGATGTCTGAATGCGGAGCATGCGGTGCTGACTTGGCTATGGATGCCAAAGAATGCGGTACCTGTGGTGCTAAATTCGAATGAAGGTGTAGAAAAAGAGGCGCCCGTCGGCTTTCATAGGGTACGTCACAGCTTTCGCTCGGCATGTCCAAACGTCATTCGGGCGACTTTAGGCAAGAGGTTTGGAATTTCAAACCCTCGCAAGAACCTGCACTGAATTGATATGCGAGGCGCGGTTGGCCTAAACAATGAAGCGGTACCTCCTCCCGACGGTATTGATCCTTACCCTCATGCTTTCAAGTACGGCAGGGTGCATGGGTTTGATTCCAGCCAGGGAGGGCCTTGAAGCCATGCGTGGGGAAGCAGAATCGTCCGTCACGATTGAAAGCATCACTTTGAGCCACGCCTTCAACACCTTTGATATCGAACCGTACACAAATTCTTCAACGATTGAAGTCACCTCTGAATCAACTCAAATTGTGATTTACCGAAAGGTCACCATCACTGGAACCGACAGTGTGGCTTGCTTCGATGGCGGAATCACTCGCTATGTTCGCGCGTCCTTAGTGGACTCAAACGGCGATGTTCAATGGGAATTGGATGAATGTGAAGACGTCGCCCCTATCACCATCAGCATCACTCCACCGCCTGTTCTTGCTATTGGTGAATGGGAGCTCTTAGTTGACGCAAGGGGTGCAGGGATTCCAGGAACAGCAGCCCAAGACACCTTCACCATAACGGTAAGCGTGCAGAACACCTGTACCATTTACCCGCCAAGCAAAACATGCAATTGATCAAACGAGTGAGTCGTCACAGGCGTACCTTCTTGAGCAGTTCTGACATTTTCCAACACGCTCGTGGTTTCGCTTTGCCCCACCTTCAACCATGAGCCGCTGGACCTCAGAGATGGCACTGAACAGATCATCCTTCGCCGTTTGATTCCAATCAATTTGATGGAGGTTTTCCTTACCATATCGAATCACTCCGTAAGGTGAAGGTTTCTTCGTGCTGACTTCAACCAAATGCAGATAGGCCAACACTTGCATTCGATGAGAGTCGTGAGGACGTTTCGGAATCTTGCCGGTTTTCTGTTCAACAGGAATAAATTCGCCATCGACGATGACAATTTGGTCAGGTCGACCGCGCAATCCAGTTCGCTCATCAACCAGCAAGTTGGTGGATGTGTCATCATCGGAATAGGCCACATCGCTTCCTTGGTCCAAGTCAATATCGACTCTTGCCGCCTCAATTGCGTTTTCTGAGAGCAACACTCGCTGCAATTGGTAGGATGCAGCAAGGGTCCAGCCCATGGCGGTGAGGAACAGAATAAATGTGGCTTGGGAACGGTTTTCAGCGCCTACAAGAGCAATGGCGTGCAACCCTGTGACGATGGCTGCAAAGAGCAGAGACACTTCGATCCGCCCCGCTTCAAACCATCCTCCAATGAAATTTTGCTGTTCGAATACCGGTGAAATTTCGTTGTGCTCTCGGAGAATTCTCGTTCTTGTCTGGGCGATGGTCTCGTTCCAACCAACCAAATTCCGCCATGGAAGGTATGTTGCAATGAGGCCGAACATAAGGAGAACAAGGGACCACATAGCGAGGTACCGTGCCAGGACAACAGGCGTTCTTACGACGTCATCGATGTAATTGAAAGCCAAACCATCAATCACGAACACCACGGTGATGGAAAACCACCATGTCCAGATGATGGTGGCTCTGCGGGATTTGAATTTCATTTGTTTGAACGCTTCCATTTGTGCGTGAATTTCTGCGTGTTTTTGGATTCCGGCTTCAATGGCTTCACCCTGGCCTGAATTTCCTTCTCGGGACAGCGCCCACGACAAAGGGCAATATTCGTGACGTTCTAAATCGCTGGCACTTAATCTGAGCGCCACTCCACTTTCATCGCGCCAAATGTCATCATTATGCAAACGGGCTTCATAGGGCCCGTTTTTGGAACCGTTTGAGACTAACGATTCCTCCGCCATGGCACACAGTTAAGCGCCTCAGACTTGAGTTCTTCCACGGCATGTTTGTGCAAAATGGCCTCAATTCAGAGCGTTACCCGTTTGCATTCACTACGAAGCGGTTTAATATGGGGTTCAAGTCGGGCGATTGCTGAGGTCTTACAATGTCCGAAGAAACAACTTTACTCGTGCCCTTTGAATCCTATGAGGAAAATGCGGTCAACATCGGTACTCAACAAAAGAGTGCGGACATGGCTCGCTTTATTGACACCGTTCGTGAAGACGGACTCTACCTCTTGAACGTCAACATGACCGATTCCCGGATTCGCTCCATTGCAGAATTCCTCAACCGCTACGATTCCCCTCGAATCATGGTCGTATCCGCACGACAATACGGTCAACGCCCAGCACGAAAGTTTGCTGAGTCAATTGGAGCAAACGCAGCAGTTGGCCGATTCATCCCAGGATCGTTGACCAACCCAGTTCTTCGTTCCTATGTTGAACCTGACATTCTTTTCGTCACCGACCCAGCAGCAGACCAGCAAGCATTGCGAGAAGCAGTGAACTCCGGTTTGCCGATTGTTGGAATTGTTGACGCAAACAACAACCTCCGCAACGTCGATGTGGCGCTTCCTGCAAACAACAAGGGTCGCCGCTCGCTCGCTTTGGTCTACTGGCTCTTGGCTCGTGAAGTGCTCAAGGTCCGTGGCGCAACCACCGATGAGGACTGGGCAGCAGCCGAGGACCTCGAAGAGTGGCAATCCACCTTCTGAGCACAGCATTCACTCGGCGTTCGTGCCGGCAAGGAATGAACTGATTCCATCTGCAAAGGCTTGTGGCGTAGGCGCACCGTGCATCACCGCTCGAATTTTCTTTGCGCCAGGCAATCCCTTTGTGAAAGCAACAGCGTGACGCTGCATCCACCGTGGTTGAAGGCCACTGGTTTGGTGTGAGAATTCAATGTACTTGTCCCAGCACCACCGTCGTGCAGCAAAAGACTGGCTTACCGGCGTTCGTTCAAACCAAGTTTCGCTGTTGGCTTGAACCCAAGGGAGGTCTTCTTGCTTCATCCAACCAAGACCCACTTTGATCTCGCCAAACACCGAGGGCCGGCCTATGGCGCCTCTTCCAATCATCAGTCCGGCGGCTCCCGTCACCTCGAGGCAATCTCTGGCGCTTGCCGCATCGACGACATCGCCGTTGGCAATCACTGGTGTTTCCACACCGTCAACCAC
>QQSI01000070.1 GCA_003602645.1 Candidatus Poseidoniales archaeon
GCGTGAAGCCGGAGCATTCCCTGGCCGACATAGCGCATAATCGGCATGGACATAAGGCCGGCAGCGAGGGTGATTGCAAGAAGTCGGATGAAGTCTGCAGTCGGCTCAAGGTTGCTCCAAGTGTCAACAGGGTACATCGCTTTGAGCGCCAGAGTTGCCCCTGAGCGGGACCGGCTAATGATGTACAAGAAACCGAGGACACAGACGGTGACAGCAGTATTGACTGCGGAAAGAATGGCAATGATTTCCAAATCTTGTTTTGTCTGTGGCCCCTCGACACCGTCCTCGGATTCTGCTTTTGCAATCTCGAGAAGTTCATCATCGGTCATTTCAGTCAGTCGCCGAGTTTCCCAATCCATTCCATAGCCGGTTTTTCCCTGCACTTTGGCGACAACGTTTCGTCCACCCATCACCAAGACTGTGGCTTGTGATGCCGTCATTCCGGGAAGGACGCCCATGGATGCCCCCGCAACACCCGACCAAAAGCATGGAACCAAGAGCGGCCTTGCAGGCGGTAAATCCCAGTTTTCTTTTTGTGGGGGGAGGTGGGATGTAGTGGCGTAAATATCGAGTAAATTTGCTATACCAAAGAGTCCTGCAAGACCAGGTAACAACAAACTGGCACCTGGCATGTTGATTGGAGAACTTGCTGGGAGCGCCGTGGGGCCAATGATGGTCCAGCCAAACAAGCCAGCAAGAAGGAAGAATGCAGTTGCTGTAAAAAATCCTGCGAATCGTGAATCGGTGCCAAACATTCCGCCCGTCAATTTCTGCATCCACATTGGCCAATCAAGACGAGTGGTTTCGGTTGCCAGCAGCAAGGCAGAGATCACCAAGAGAATGAAAGGTAGCATGGTTCGAAGTTGGTCATACCACCCCAATTCTGGGCCGAAGGCAATTCGAGCGAGAACAATCAACGGCAAGGAGAGGAACAGGCCGAGTTGGGAGCCACGAGCTGACCAAGCCACTCCACGAGCAGCGTTGCCAGATAACAGCATGCGGTGGCCTGGCAATAACGACAAGGCTTGGTCTGCATCTGGCGCCCCCATGAGCGCTGATGGGATGTAATTGAGGAAAGTATGTACAGTTCCTGTTGATACGATGATTCCAGCCACGGCGGACAATGGGATGCCCAAAGCCAGCAAACTTGGTGACAGTGCCAACAGGATCAACGCCACATTGTTGACGTGGAATCCAGGGATGATGCCCGTCAAGGAGCCCATGAACACTCCAAAGAACAGAGCAAAGAGCATCCATCCAAGTTCGTAAAAGTAAGCATCTAACATGATTTCACCTCACGAGTTAGGGTTGCTGTCTTGCTCCAATTCCGAGCGGTCGTCTTCACCATCACCATCGGTGTCTGGGTTGTTGACGTTCATGCCATTAGCACTCTCAAGGGAATCTGCCACTCGATCGCCATCGCTGTCCAATGCATCAGCGCCGTCGAGGGTGTAAACAAGGGACACTTCATTTGGATGTTCAATCTGACGCAATCGTCCGGACCATGTCATTGAGATGTTTGAGTGAAGGTCATCGGTACCGATAGGATTGAGGTCGAGGTTGAGTCGAAGCGATTGTGAAGACCCATCTCTGTAAAGGAACCAGCCGTCCTCTTCCTGGACAGCTTTTCCGTTGATTAAAACATGGGTGTTCTTAGCGTAGCCCCACTGGGTGGCGCCGTCGTCCCAAAGGAGGGTTTGTGGTGCAGGTGGTTCACCCACAAGTTGGTAATTCTGAACCATGAGGCGCATCATCATCTTTTCATCGTCCCAAGAAACAGTAACGTTAGCAATGAGTCCTTGACCGGATTCAATCCAGTTGGTACGCGTGGATGGGAAGGACATGGCCACTCGCGTTTGGCCGAATGTGTAAGTCTGACTGTCTACGAAATATCCGTCGGTGTCCAAGGGTTCGAAGGCATATTGCATGAAGGTGCTGAGTGTGTAAACTTTGTTTGGTGTTTCGAGCATAGAGGCTGGATTCGCTGAGAGCATCGCTTGCATGGACATTGCCGTCATAGGGTCGATGAGGTTGGTGCCGTTCCCGTTGTTCGCATCGATGCACCACATGCTGCGGTCATCGTTCCACATCAACCGTCCAGTGGCTTCGTATGCTGACCCATTGTATCCATTGGTTTCGGCGTTCGTAATGTCTTCATCCGTTGGGAGGATGCAAATCATGTTGCCGTTTGGTCCAAAGAGGGTCCACTGGTCGTTGTTGATCAGAACCGTACCAGCCATGGAGACCATGCTTCCAGATTCGTAACTCCATGTTGATTCACCAGCCCATTCAAGTTGATTGGGTTGGGGTGTGTAACCGTCGACAAGAATGATTTCCGGCCCCTGGGTCAAAAACGCCCATCGGAGATTTGTTTCTTGGTAACTGAGCATTCCGGTCACTTCGACTTTGGAATCAGCCTCAATCCACACGCCGGGTGCTGATTGGATAAGCAATTGGAGTTGGTGCGCAGCGTTTCCTGGGTGATCGGTGATGTAGGCAGAGGTGTAAATTGCGTCCTTATTGATCGCTTCGCTGATGAACCCAGTGATGGTGACAATCTCTCCAGAATAGACTTCTGGTTCAACGGCTAAATCGCTCAGCGTGAGGCGTTGCACTTCTGGCAAACCTGATGAATCCCACCATATAGCGCCAGCCCCGGTTGATTGAAGGTAGAATCTGCCGTTGTAATCGACCACGGCTCCCATTACGGTAACGTTGGTTCCAATCGGCGGTTTCTCCCCAGTTGAATACCAGCGAACGCTGATGACTCCTGTGTCGTCCTCGACAACCAAATCAACACGGTCCTCACCGCTGCCGTAGCGGTCTTCAATCCATGAAATAACAGTACCTTCAACCAAAACAGTTTCGCGATTGTGATTGATCAAATCCTCAACCAAAACCACCTGTGGTTCCCTGACCATGGCGTACCAGTTGAGCGATGCCACCAAGAACACAGCAAGCGCAAACATCACCCAAAGTTTTTGGCCACGGGTTGCTGGATCATCGTCGGTAATTTTGAGCATGATGTCCTTGAGAGCATCGGCCATGTTGCACTCAAGCCAACTCCAGCCATAGCCGTTTCCACGGAAAGGCATCGTGACATTCTCTTGAAATCAGCCCGTTCTGCGGGGTCCACTTTTTTAATGCGTGGACCGAGGGGGTGGTTGGGGATGGCGATGAGGGACCGCGTGATTCGTGATGAAATCCACAAAGATATCTTGGTTCCTGCCCGCCACGCAACCATCATTGATACCAAGGAATTTCAACGTCTTCGGTACATTCAGCAACTTTCGACATGTGAATACGTGTTTCCTGCTGCAAACCACAACCGATTTGCTCATTCCTTAGGTGCCTACCATTTGGCCGGGCAACTCACGGCCTCCCTCCAAGAGGTTCAACCAGGGATTCTGAGCGATGAAGACGCTGAACTTGTTCAATTGGCAGCCTTGCTTCATGACATCGGCCACCCACCTTTCTCACACGTTTTGGAAACACCAGAGGTCTACGCCACCTACCATTCTCACGAACACTGGGGTCGAGTGTTGTTGGAATCCAGTGAAACTGAGGTCGGTGCAGCAGTAACCAATGTGCTCGGTAAGGTTCGAACTGAGCGATTGTTTGCTCTGATGGACGGTGCATCGGAGCATGCAGGTGTAGCAATCCCTCCGTTTATGAAGGAAATAGTATCGAGTCAATTGGACGTCGATCGTATGGATTACATGGTCCGAGATCAAGCAAACACCGGCGCGCAAATCGGTGGTTTTGACATTGCACGGGTTCTGCGTGCTCTTCGTGTAGGCGATGATGGGCAATTCTTCGTCAAATCGTGGGGCCTTCCTGCAATCGAGGCTTATCTGGTGACGCGATACCACATGTATCACCAAGTTTACTTTCACAAAGTTAACATGTTAACTCAGAACTACCTCGTGAAGATGCTCTCAAGGGCCAGGGCATTGGCTGAACAGGGTCAACTGAGNCTTTCTCCTGCACTGCAAAAAATGCTGCTCGACAACAACCTGGATGCCCGAGGCTATGCGAGTCTGAACGACGCTCACATTCGAGTTGCTATTCCAGACTGGGCTGAACATCAGGACGAGATTCTCTCNAACTANGCNATGAAAATGATGTCAAGGCGAGATTTCCACAAGTCACTGCGCATTGAAGGCCTCACCACGGAAATGGTGGATGTTGTCCAAGATCGAATTGAGGCGGAGGTAGCAAAGGCNGGTTACGATCCNGCTTCTGAAGTGATTTATGCACGGATTTCCAAAAAGGGATACAAGCCGTACGCTCAAGGCATTCGAATTGAAGATGGTGGAGATGCATCGGAACATTCGCCGCTCATACGTTCGCTCACACAACCAAATGAACGGGCCTTGATTTTTGTTCCAGACGCAATACGAGATGATCTTGAACAGCGCGTGCGTGAGTGGATTAAACCCTCTCAATCATCCCTTGTTCATTTCGAATGAAGCGGATAACTTGATGAGTTCGACCAAGTCCAGCGACACAGGGGCCTGTAGCTTAGTCGGTTAGAGCGCCCGGCTCATAACCGGGAGGCCAGGGGTTCAACTCCCTTCGGGCCCATCTTAAAATTGGCTGTTTTGGTCGCCTATGCTTAATTTTCATCTCGAGAATCCGAGAAAAATAATTGTTGGTTTCAAGATGATTTCTTTCCCATTTTATCACAACGGTTATGAGTGTCGCATCAGTGGCGTTGTCTGTTAGGTGAAGTTAGTATGATGAAGCGTGCCGTGTTCATTCTTGCTCTTTATGTAGGTTCATTGATGCTGGTCGCAGTGCCAGCAGCAGCACAAGCCCCTACCGCGGCTATTTCGTTATCATGTGCTCCAATCTCCATCAACGTGGAAGTGAAGCCAGGTTCAACATACTCAGGATTCACCACTTGCACTGCAAGCAACCCAACCACCTACCAAGAAAAAATCAGCATCCTGGTGACGAGCGATGGTCTTGCCACAGCATCACCCGGTGACATGTACATCGGAGGAAATCAGGAGGTTGATTTCCAAATTTCTGTTCGGGCAACACCTTACTTGACCATGCAAAGCAGAACATTGTCTGTTTCAGCAACCGTTCAAGAAATCAACAGTTTACCTCCGGTCAACACCGCTTCCTCGCAAAACAACATGATCGTCAACATCATGCAGTATTCTCTGGTTCAGGTCGAAGCAGTTGAGCCATTCGTCCAACTTATGCCAAAGAAGGACAAGAACTTCGAATTCAAGGTGTATAACCTTGGGAATCAAATCGATTTCATGAAAGTCGGTGTGACTGACGCAAGCCGAGATGATCTCGAGCAGGCTGGATTCACCATCAACTTGCCAGCTGTGAAGGTGCAAATCGACGCTATCCCAACAGCAACCAATGTCCGAGTGATGGCACGAACGCCGAAAACTCAAGGGTGGAGCGATGCCTACCACGTGCTCGACTTTTACGCCGAATCAGAATTTGCCTGTAACAACGGCGGCTGTATCCGTGAATCACAGATGATCACTGTCTATGTCCGTGGTGTTTACCTTCCAGGTTTCGAAGTTATTCCCGCTCTTTCCATGCTCGCTCTCGCAGCAGCAGTTGTCGGCCGCCGTATGACCGGTAGCGAAGACGAGGAAGGGGAATGGCGTGAAGCCGCTCCTGGTCTGTGACGGCTTGTTGCTAAGCCCCTTGCAATAGCGTTGCAGATGACCCTTACAGGGGTTGGTTTGATAATCCCCAGTGTCCAAGGGTCCTTTAACAGGGATTTCTATGAGTGGATTACTGGACAAAGCAAGCGCTGTAAAAGATGCAGAAATCGTGGAAACAGTTGCCGAAAAGGCTCCTCCTGAACCGGTGAAGGAGAAGATTTCCGCCACCAGTTCCGAACAGACCTTCATGGACCAAGCAAGCAAGATCGGACTCGGGCTTGGTGCTCTTGGGTTTATTGGCATGTGGTTTCTTGACAATTACTTCCTAGAGGATCTCACTGGCCCCGTGCCATTCGGTCTGGTTGCGCTCGCATTGCTTGGTGGCTCATTTTACATGGTTTGGGACTCGCTGAACCGTGAGAAAACCATCGTTCTTGTTGTGGCCTATCTTCTGATGACATCGGTCCCATACCTTGCTGGACTCGAATTTGGTGAGGATTCGATTGGTATTGCTGAACTGAACATTGATGAAACCAACAATGAACTCACCTTTGTGGTGCGTGGCTCTTTTTCCGAAGCTACAAGCACCATTGAAGTCGGAGGCGAGAGCGTATGGTCTGATACTCAAACCCTCTCTGCAGATATGGTGAGGTTCAAAGCACCACTTTCAGCGGTGTTCCAAGGAAATTCACAAAACAACATCTTAGCTACTGTTTTGTCTTACACCCTGACAGTTGAATCAAATTCTGGGGCTACAGAAACCGTTGAAATCACCCCGAGTTTGCTCAACCGAGAGGTGACCCACTCTGGAGCAAGGATCACGTTGATCACAGAAACCACGACTGATTCGGATTCCACAAGCACATCAGAAGCCGGACTCCAGATTGAAACAATTTTGGGAATGTTTTCTGATTCTGCAACAGCCATCAACAACGGAGATCATTCAATGTCGAACATTAAGAATTATCTCCCAATCTCATCCGACTACACCATCCAACTCAAGGTCATGCAAGACAGCAGCCAGAAGTGGCAGTCTCCAGTGATTGAGGTTGATGGAACATCTGCACAATGGGTCAGTGAGGTTTCAGGAACACAGGTTGGTAATTCGGATCGTTGGCTCGCCATACCTGGTACGGGGTATGACCCGAACACAGGAACCATCGAAATCCTCGAAAGGGATGATTTCTTTGAAGATGATGGTTGCTACACGTTCCAAGTCATTGTCACCAATGAATTCTACGATGGAAGTACGGCCGTCCACACCAGCAGCAACTCTTGGGAACTCTCCTGGGATGATCCAGGTGTCGATGACAGCATGCCTACCTGCTGAACTTGGTGAAGATAGACAACATGCTTGTTCCTTCTTCTGCACCAAGGAGATGAGCAAGGTATCAAAACACAGGGGTTGCTCGAAGGAGCATGGCTAATCGTCGTGTTGTCTTGATGATCCTCATGGTTTTGCTGTTTTACCTTCCATTGAGCGCTGTGGG
>QQSI01000071.1 GCA_003602645.1 Candidatus Poseidoniales archaeon
TGTTTCGAGGCGAAAGCGCCGACAAATAACTTATATCATGTTGACAGAATGTAAAGACAAGACCCTGTCTAGGCACCTGCCGGAATCTAAGTTAAGGAACCACCAACATGTCATTGAAAATTTATCTCATCAAAAATCAACCGGACACGAGCCCAACTACCCGCTCAAGCCGACAGCCCCGCACTTTAGGTCGACCCCCTAGGTCTGCTCCCTTCGCACGGAGAGCACGAAGTGCGCCGTTCAATCCATTTGCAAAATCACCAAAGGAAGCAGCAATCGAACCACAGAACACTGAAATGTTGCATCATAAATGTGCAATGAAGGCAAGAATGTGTTGGTCGTTATGGAATCGAGGTTTCCCTTTTGCCTTCATAGAGGACCACTACCCGGAAGGGAGCAATTATACACTCACCCTTGACCTTGAAGAATCAGACCTTGTCAAACTTATGATGGGCATGGGTACAATCTCGCAACAGCGTGCTACACCCACCGAACTCGCAACATTCTTGGTTGATTTGATTCGCTTGCAGCAGATGGGATTACACGGAAAGTTTGGTCTGGCTTTGTTGAAGACGAACTTTAGTTTCGATCGAATGAAATACATCGGCCATCGTTTCGTTCTCGTTCCACACCTCGAGGATATTATGGAGGGGGGCGACGAGCAGACGGATCTCTTGCAATTGGCGAGAATGGCTGCTAATTTAGTACTCCCCGCCAAAAAAAGATCAATCGCATCATGCACCTCAATCGAAGCAATCCTGAAACGAATTGATGGACTTAGCATACGAAAGGACAATCAGACGACAGCAGATGGTGAATTGTTCATAAATTTAGATGACCAACCAGTCTCAATGCACCTCAAAATCGGGAAAGAAGTGCACTCAATCACCGCCAATCCTCATGGTTTCCTGATGGTTTCAAAACCGATCGACAGCAAGGTGCCGACTGGTATTGCAGTTCCCGTTGGAGTTGAACCATTCCCCACAAGTGACCAGATCAATCCTTGGGTAGAACGTGCACTATGCTGGCAAAACATCCCACAAATATGGGAAAATGGCGTTCAAAATGAGAGCATCAAAAACACAATTGGAACTCTTGCAGCAGAACTGAGATTTGCAGAAAATACTTGTTACGAGTATAAAATCGAAGAACATGACATGAGTTCTGGTATCGCCACGGTGAGGATTGAACGAAGAGACAAAAATGGAAACGCGCATGACCTTTGGGAGGGGGCTGTTCGTACTCGAGAAATGAACGTCGCGTTGAATACTGATCCAAGTGTATTCAATTGGAAAGAGGAAGACGAATGGATGCTTGAAAGAATTCATGATAAAGATCCATACCTGCTCACTGTTCGAACCTTCCGAAAGAAAGCAAAGTTATCAGAAAGAGGTTTTCTAAAAACAGCAAGCGTTCCTCAACGAGCACTCATGGTACGGAAAGAGAAATTAATTCGAAGGGGTATCACGTTGAATTCATTTCAACACATACATGACAATCGTACGCACCCCAGCCAAACTCCGCATTGGCGACTTTCGAAGAGAACCTCCGTTATGGCCCTACAGGGGCCACCAGGCACAGGAAAAACATGGACTGCCTGTCAGGTCCTCAATGATATATTGGTGGAAAACCCTTATGCCAGAATTCTTGTGAGCGCTAAGGAACATTTAGCGCTTGATCACCTTACCAACCGAATCAGAGAGACACTTGATCCGTCATTTGATGTCGTTCGAATTTGCAACACAGAAAACGATTCGATCCGAGAAATCGACCCACGGGCCTCAGCAAAAGTTATTGCAGAAAAAATGCTGAATGAGCTCTCGATACCAAAATCCACAATGAGAGAGCTTGGCCGGTTGGCAACTTGGGTGGATGAATTAGCAATGAGAACCGCAAGCGTGGTGTGCACTACAACCCTTGACAAAACAATGGAATCATTACAACAAAGCGGAGTGTGCTTTGATTTTGCAATCGTGGAAGAAGCAGGGAAATCCTACCCATCTGAACTCATAGGACCACTTTCAATCTCCAGGCAAACGCTTCTGATTGGAGATCATCTGCAGTTACCTCCATTTGAATTGAGTTCAATCAGTAAAACGGTCGGTGAATGCTTCCGATCTGGAATTGAATCATGGCCAAACCGAAATGAAAAAGACACGATTGAAAGATTACTTGTTCAGCAATCAACGAACTACAGAGACCGAGAACAATTTTCAATTGACCAGTCAGTACAGCAGGTCGAGGAGTGGTTACAGCCATTCCAATCCATCCATCACAGTTCGCAAGGAGAGACTTTGCAGTTTCAATGGCGAATGTTTCCATCATTATCGAATGCAATTGGAGAAATATTCTACGGTCGCCCGTTTGAGTTGCGAAAGGTAAACAGCATTGATGATGCTAATCTACCAGGGGTGTTCGGAGAAAACCAGAAGCGTCTCTTGATGATTGATGCCCATTCTGGGAAAGAGGGAAAACATAACAAATCGTTTTCAAACAAATTTGAGGCAAAGCTAGCGGCTGAAAACTTCCTTGAGTTGCACCAATCTGGAGCCGAAGTTATGATCCTAACCCCTTACAAAGGGCAGGTTGCTGAAATCAAAGCATTGCTACCGGATGAACACCATGGTAAGGTTCGGACCGTTGATGGATTCCAAGGAAAAGAAGCTGATTTCATCATTTTGAGTTTAGTCAGAAACAACAAAAGAACTGGATCGGCAAGGCGTTGGGGTTTCTTTAGAGACCCACGAAGGATCAATGTGGCGCTCTCAAGAGCCAGAGAGGGACTCCTGTTGATCACGTCAATGGAGCATGTTGCGAATACCGATTGGTCAGAAAACGAGGGACAACTAGCTGCATTCATTGACTCGATTGTGCAAAATGGTACTGTGCTGAAGGAGGGGGAGATTTGAACTCAACTCACGCCTTTTTAGAAATCCCTGTCGAGGTGATACAGGTGGTATTCCGCGTGGAAAAAGAGGACCCTCTCCGCCCCCTTTTGGAAACTATGAACGGACTCAGCATTGACAGCAAATTAAATTCTATTCAACGACTTAGTGCCATGTCAAGTTCAAAACTTGAACTTTCCAAAGACATGCTCTATCCAACCGTTGTATTAAGAGACCTCTGGAAAGGAAGATTTTGGACGATGAAGGAACGCAATCTAGATTACACCGGCGAATTGATTGGAGGTCTTTCCCAAATCCAGCCTATTGAACGACTCAATACCGAGAAGTTTGATGGAAATGTAAAAGAAATTGCAAAGCCGTTTCTTGGTTGGTTGGCCAATTCTTCAAACATCGAGAGAAAGGATATTCTTGGGCATATTCGTCTTGATGAATTATCATGCAATTCCGAAGTGTTCAGCCTCAAAACGCGCGTCATTTTACGAGAGGACAAAGTTGGAAGGAAATTTTGGATTCATGACCAAGGGCCCTTCAAGCAATTAGTCGGGGAATTCATCGAAGAAATCGAGGGCTTTGAGATGGCTGAAGAAGTTCGAGTCGAACAAGAAGATAACTGGCCGTATTCACCCGAAGTTCTTGCTTTGAAGCGACTCAAGGAACACCGAAATAATCCCAAAAGGGAAATCGAAGTTTTTGATCAGGTAATCAAAGACCTGCAAGAAGACCAGAGACCACGACTGAATGAAGTAAAGCCGTGCGTTGGTTTCCGGCAGGACATGTGGGACGCAGCGGTTGAAGTCATCAAAACTGCGCAGAACAGAGTCTATATTTTGACCTCGTTTTCCAATTTGGACTACATTGATGATACCATTCACCACCTCCTTGAAGGCGTGAAAAATAATTCAGTAAAAATTACATTAGCGTTTGGAGAACCGAACCGTGGCCGATCACCTGAAGACATTATCTCGACAGAAAATTACATTCAAAAACTAACCCAAACTCATGGCATTGATGTTATTGGCGGAGTTACTACGAAGCCATCACATGCTAAATTAATTGTATCAGATTCTGGTTCTGCCTTCATAAGTTCATGTAATCTTTTCAGTGGATCATTTGATTCGGGCGTTCTTGAATCAGGCTTAATTCTGAAAGACAAAGCTTGTGCTATGGCGATGCTCGAAGAGGTGATTGATGGACAGTGGATTTCGGGAGCACAATCCGGAGAGATGGAAGCGATTCTCAATCAATTAAAGAGCAAACAAGAACCCTCGGCTCGAGTCTCAAGTGGTACCATCAAAAGACTGAAGAAATATCGCAACAACTACGCCAAAGGAAGAACAAGTTTTCAACGAATGAAATTTGAGTTCTTGCTTCGCGATATTGCAGAACGACCAATGTGGTCGCTTCTCCGTGAACACCAACACCGGCAGTTTATGCATGATTGCATCGACAGGTTTGAGAAAAACATCACCCTTGCAAGTGATGGTCTAAGAAGCAACGGACTCGATTTGGCTACGATTCAGAAACTCCATGCGCAGGCGGATAAGCATCGAGCAACGGTTCGTATCTGGTGGGGGAGGCATGCACCAGGTTCGAAACCATTTGACGAAATTGACAAACGAGGCAGAAAAGAAGCAAAACAACGCCTTCAAAAATTAAGCCAATTATCCAACGAGCGCAAAACATGGAAACTTGTTCCGCGCTACAGTCACGAGCCTATGGAAACACATGCAAAATTGTTCATCGTCGATGATCTTCGATTAATGGTTACCTCTGACAACACTCTTTCATTTGGAGACACAATGAGCGAACGGGGTGATGCTGGAGAACTTGGTATACTCATCGATCATCCGAGGCTATCGATTCAGACGAGAGGGAGCATGGAGTTGTGGCTTCCAAAGGATGCTGTTATCCCGAAAGACATGGTGCGGTGGTGGGCTGCCTTGGGTGAAGAAGTGGTCATGAAGTTAGCAAAACCAACCCAAGCAATGTTGCTGGAAGAAGCGTTAGACTCAATGATTGAAAGAATAGAAAGCAGCCCTCATCTAAGTAGGCTTTGGGTTTCTGAAATCGAAAAGGACTCAGACGAAAGCCAGATTTTGAATAAGTTGCTAAAAGGTACCACATTCGGAATGTACAGGATTCGGAAATCTGTAGAATCGAAAAAGCTAATTTTTGACATGACAGAAGTCGAAAGTCAAGCCATATCTCTAGCAGGCAAAGACACATGGGTTGTTTCCAAATCCTTGAAACCTGATCCAAAACCGAAAGATTCTGAAAAAATCCATCCTCGTGAGTGGTCGGAGGCTTTTGTAAAATCGATGAAGAATCCAAATGAATTTGAGTTCGTGTCTGATGTGTTATCTAGAATGCTCGACCAAGACTCAAGTCTAAAACTAGGGTCCGGTAAAGCAACTAAATACATCACCCAACAGTGCGCTGAGTACCTTGAGTCTGAAAAACGGGACACTCCGTTGAAAAATTCATTGTATGTTCGAAGGAGGAAAAATTGATGTCAGGTGGAAGTGGGAGAGGTGGCTCATCCAGAGGTCGTGGAAATTCACGCAGACACTCAATGTCGAAGGCCCAACGTGACCAAAGGGCAAACAGCAAGAACCCGAACAATCCTTCTAACAAAAGTTCAGTTGACAACCGAGCAAACCAACTCAATCCAAATAACCCTACACACAACAGAAACACAAGTTCGACAACTCATTCAGGACGCTGGGGGCAAAGAATGGATCAAAAGAGTGCATCTCGGATTCAATCACATGCCGACAAAACGGAAACAAATCAGGACTTTAAGCAAAGAGCACAAAGAGCGGCTGATAAAAACAATGACGATTCAAATGGTGAGTAAAAATCCTGCGGGTCAAACCATGCTCACTCATAGAGGATCAAAACTGATTGTTGAATATTAAGCGCATCTTGCCCCTCTTCGGGAACAACCCGCAATTCATGCAAAAGATAGGTGTTGAAGTGAACTGTGTTCCATGTTTCTGCGTTTCCGTCCTCAGCTTGTCCGTTCTTGCTTTGACAGGTGTCGTCAAGTTCGTCAACAATGTTCCAGGAAAATTGAACGGTCTGACCACCGCCAGAGATGCCTTCAATGAGGCTTGGGTTTTCCACCGTGGAATTGATCTCGATCATCACAGGATGAATGCCACCGTTGTTTGGGGTCGGGTTAAATGGCAAGGCCATTGGATTGGTCGTGCCTTGTTCACTCCACTCAATGCGCAAATCAATACGAATGGATGCACTTTGATTGTTCTGCGTCCCAGCAGCATCGATGGCGAACAGAGTGACATTGTGGACACCGTGTTCCACGAAGGAATGGGTCAGCGTTGAGGATTCACTCGCCTCGATGGTCATTGGTTCGCTGCCATCCATAGGATCAAGACCAAACTTCACAAGGTCAAGCGAAGAGGTGGTTTGAGAAAAATCAAAGGTGATGTCCACTGCATCAAGGGAAACAAGTTCACCATCGAGGTATGTTTCGACAGCCGTACCGGAGGTGGTCTCAATGTCGACAACAAGGTCGATCATTGAACCGCTTGATGACGGTGCAAGGCAACCCGCCATTGAGGCAGAACAAACAAGAGCCAACATAAGCAGTTGCTTTAGGTGACCCATGGGTGAGCCTCTTTGCCAGCGTATAAAATGCCAACGATGGCCACCATCATACAGTATTCGGCCTGGTCAATCACCGCTTCGACACCTTTGAATGGTCTTGGTTGGTGGTTGAGTCAATGGCACGACGAGGTCTTCCGCTCGCCCTCGTGCTGTTGATGTTGTTTTCATTGACCATCGGCCAAGTTGCGGCACAATCAGATGCCGCAAAGCAACCGAGCCCGGAACGTCCAACAATGTACCTTTGGGGGGATGCCGCATTGCAGAGCGGAAGCTGCTTCAACCACTTCGCATCTGATGGAGAAACTCAAACTGGTTTCGGAGAGTACGACAGCACAGAAAACATCGAATTCTCTTGCCCACTTGATGACCCCTTGGCCTCACCACTTTACCTTGAGAAAGACGGTGTTATTTCCTTCAACCTTGGATTTTTGATTCAATCCTCTGAAACAAACGATGGCGATGATTTGGTGCTTTCAATCACCAGTGGAACGGAGGTTTTGGCGTCCAAGGAATTCACCGTACCAACCTTCTCGAATGAGCAACTGACTTGGCAAATTCAGGTCACTGAGAACATGACATACTGGGAACAGGGAAGCGTTCCAGAATTGAAAGTTCAGTTCAACAAACCCGGACCCACACTGGCTGAGTGCTTCGACTTGAACAAGATCCTTGCTCAATGCGAAGCGAAATTCCGCATCTATTATTCCGACAACACTGACGGCTTAGAGGTGGCAGGAACCTTCCCCGTTCTGAACGCATCAGATCCAGGTGCTAGCAATCCAAACGGTGGGGATGACAATGAAGAAACCTCTTCGTTGAACGTTGGGTCAGGTGTGATCTCCTCCCTGATGTTTTCACCCTGGTTCTTGGGAATGATCGCTTTTGTCGTGTTCATCTCCCTTAATCGAGAAAGGTTCCAAATGAGTATGGTATTGGAGGAGGAAGAGTCAATTGACGGCACCAAGGGTTCCTCCTCGGAAGGCGAAACTCTGGTCGACAGTTATCGCGCACGCGTGCTTACCTTGTGCGCCTTGTATGTGGCGCAAGGAATTCCGTGGGGGTTCATCACCATCGCCTTCCTCACATTCTTGGCGGACAAAGGCGTTGGAGCCTCTGAGTTGGCGCTGATGCTGACCCTTGGGACTTTACCATGGTCGGTGAAGTTCCTCTGGGGCCCAGTCATTGACCGATTCCAATTCCCAGATATGGGGCGACGTCGGCCTTGGATTCTTCTGGCCCAAAGTGGTATGATTGTGGTGCTTGCATCGATGATGCTGATTCCCAACCCGGAGGAAAATGTCCTCACAATGGCATGGATGTTTTTGGTGTATAACATCTTCACATCGCTTCAAGACGTCAGCACTGATGCTCTGGCCGTCGATGTCTTGCAACCTCATGAAATGGAGAAAGTCAACAGCTACATGTTCACTGCAAAATCAGTTGGTGGCATCATTGGTGGTGCTGGGCTCGGTCTTGTGATCGGAACGCTTGGCATCAAGGGAACCATTTTGCTTCAAATTCCAATCCTCGTGATGATCATGCTCGTTCCGCTGTTGATGACCGAACGGCCTGGTGAAAAGCGGTTCCCATGGAGCGAAGGTACAACAGAAGTTCATATCAAGCATGACGAACGCGACTTCAAGGAAATCATCAGCAAGGTCAAGATTGCATTTTCAATGCGCTCTGCGCAGTTGGGTATCGTGCTCAGTTTGGTCATGTCGCTCTCGTTTTTCCTCATACCTGTCCTGCCGCTGCTGTTTGTGCGTGAGTTGGGATGGACTGTGGAAGAATTCAATGTCACCAAGGGCGGCCTCATCCTCGTCTTCACTATGCTTGGCTATCTCGCGGGTGGCCAACTCGGTCGAAGGTTTGGAGGAAAATCAGTCATCATCTACGGTGCATTGTTCACTGCCCTGACCACATCCCTGTGGGGCATGAGTGAATCAATGTGGAGCAGTGGGAGTTTCATGATGGTCATGTGGTCGATTCGTACCTTCGCATGGGGCCTTGTGACCATTAACATCTATTCGTTGGTGATGCGAGTGACATGGAGCGAAGTGGGCGGCACACAGTTCACAGCGTACATGGCCATGATGAACGTCTCCTCCATCATCGGCTACCAATTGACCGATCCAATTTCTTCTCGCTTTGACTACCCGACCCTCTTTCTGATTGCTGCCGTGCTTGAAACGTTCGTGATTTTTGGAGCCCTGTTCATCGACCCTGCACAAACACGAAGGGAATTAACGCATGTCGAACAAGTATGAAATCCCATGGCGCACGCATCAATCATCAAATACCCCGCAACCGACCCTTGGCCATGGGCCTACACCACTTCACTTGGCGGGCTACGGCAAGTGGATTGGCCGATGAAACGGTTGTTGCAGACGCCCTCGCATGGCTCATTGGCGATCATGAAGCGGTTGAAATCGAGCGCACCACATCTTACCATGGCTCAGCGATTCACATGATTGAGGCCAAGACTTCGCGCAAAGGTCCTGCGCTTCGATGCCTTGCTCGCTTGGGCACAGATGCGTTGCAAACGCTGCTCGAAGAGGTTGAGCAAAGGCTTGATGAATCCAACACCTTGCATTTCCGAGTGCAGTTTAATGCCCTCATGAACGGCGAGATTGTTTTGGCTCAAGCCGGTGAAGAGAACGTAAAAGGGCATACCAAAGTTCAGGTATTCCCCGGCCAAGAAGGGTTGAGTGAGACGCGCTCAACCATTGAAGCAGCAATAGCCATGGCCAGTGAGGAAGGGCGATGATGCCCGCATCGTGGCATTGATATGGCACAGGCAATAACACTCCCGTATGGCCAATGCGTTCAAAGCCGTTCTGTTGGCCGTTGTGATGCTTGCATCCTTGGGTCAAGTGCAGGCAGAGGTCGACGGCCTCAATGAAGGTTCAGAGCCTGTGTGCAATGCGGACAGGCAGGCCAATTGGACCGTTGGACTAATTCAATGCACAAACAACGTGAGTGAAGGCTACACTCTGTTTTCACCCATGCCGAGTTCCACCTCTTATCTGATTGACAATGAAGGCCGCCAAGTGCACAATTGGACTTCACCCGGTGGTCATCGCCCCGGCATGTCGGCTTACCTCCTCGCAGATGGATCATTGCTTCGAACGGCTAACATAGCCCAAACTGCAATCGGGAACTTCAGCGGTGGTGGAACCGCTGGCAAAGTCGAACGGATTTCTTGGGAAGGAGATTTACTCTGGTCCTACGAATATTCTTCCATTGACTACATTTCACATCACGACATCGAACCAATGCCAAATGGCAACATTCTGATGATAGCGTGGGAATCAAAAACCGATGAAGAAGGTCAACAAGCAGGTCGAAACCCAGCCATTGCTTCGGATGCGCCGGGCGGAAGTAATGGCGTTTGGCCAGATAAAATTGTCGAGATTCAACCCAACGGTAGCACCGGAGGGGATGTCGTATGGAGTTGGCATGCCTGGGACCACTTGGTGCAAGATTTTGATCCGTCCAAAGACAACTACGGTGTTGTCGCCGAACATCCAGAATTGCTTGACATCAACTTCGTCGACGCTGCTGGAGCCCAGGCTGGCAAAGCGGATTGGATGCACTGCAATGGCATCGATTACAACCCTCAATTGGACCAAATCGCCATTTCTTGCAAGAACACCAATGAAATCTATATTATTGACCACAGCACCACATCCGAAGAGGCAGCAGGCCACACTGGTGGCACCTATGGCAAGGGAGGAGATTTCCTTTACCGTTGGGGCAATCCAGAAGCTTATGACGCTGGGTACAGCCAAGACCAACGCCTCTTTGGACAACACGATGTCCAGTGGATCGAGGAAGGACGTCCAGGCGAAGGAAGCCTCATCGTGTACAACAACGGTGTCAACCGAGCAGGCACCTACTCCTCAGTGGATGTCATCACACCGGTTATTCTTGACGGAGAGTACCAACTCGATGCGAACGACAGATTCCTTCCAAATTCAACTTCATGGTCATGGAACCAAGGTGCTGACATGTATTCCGGGTTCGTTTCGGGTGCAGAGCGCTTACCCAACGGGAACACACTCATTGCCCATGGAACACATGGCACGCTCTATGAAGTGACGTTAGAAGGACAAATCGTTTGGACCTACATCAACCCTGTTTCAAATCAGGGTACCATCGCTCAAGGTGATTTGCTTCCAGATGGCAACCAAGCCAACTCCAAAGCAAATCCCGTGTTCCGTGCCCGCAAACACACACCTGATCATCCGGCTTTTGAAGGACGTGACCTGACCCCTGGCTCCTACATCGAAGATTGGACCGATCTTTGCCCAGAAACGAATGCACTTCCTTGGGACAGAGACGGCAACGGCTGCATCGACGACAGCGACCAGGACGGCGTGCTTGACCCGGCGGATGAGTGCTCTGGGTATGACGACACTGTCGATACCGATGAAGACGGGATTATCGATGGATGCGATCCCTATGTCGATGCGGATGAAGACGGCGTTGAGGATTCAATGGATGCTTGTCTTGGTCATGACGACGCTCTTGACCTCGACCAAGATGGCACGCCCGATGGCTGTGATGAACTGATTGACAACGATGGTGATGGCGTTGCAAACGATGAGGACCAATGCGAGGGACATGATGACGGATTGGATCAGGACAACGACACAACTCCGGACGCTTGCGACGCGCTGATTGACAACGATGGTGATGGCGTTTCAAACGATGAGGACCAATGCGAGGGGCACGACGATGCCCTCGACGCTGATGAAGATGAAACCCCTGATGGCTGCGATGACCTCATCGATGTTGGCGAGAATCCTCTTGATCCAGTACATGACGAGGGTAATTTGACCCAAACCAACCAAACTCAAGAGAGAACGCAGTCAAACCAATCGGTTGAGGCAAATGATGCTCAAATGAAATCAGAACACACCACGATGCTCGGCGTTCTTGGCCTCCTTCTCATTGGCGTCATAGCCATCACTCGACGACTTAGTAACAGGTAAGAATAACCTTGAGTGATTTAGGACAACCTAAACCTTTCCGGCCCGTAAAAGGCTTCATGTAGCCCCAACGCTTGGCCCTGTACGGAGACCATACTATGACCCATGTAGTTACATCAACCTGCGTCGATCACAAATACCAAGAATGCGTTGTCGTTTGCCCAGTTGAGGCGTTTCGAGAAGCAGATACCTACCTCGTTATCGATCCTGATGAGTGCATTGATTGCGGTGCTTGCATTCCAGAATGCCCTGTCGACGCAATCTTTGCAGACACCGATGTTCCAGAAGAAGAAGAGCATTGGATTGAGCGAAACGCCGTTGAATCCGTCGACGCTGAAATCGCAGAAGGCGATTCACCGGTCCTCGCAGATTGAAGGCTAACTGCTCCATTATACCTTCACGGACGTTAACCAATGTTCATGAAGGGCGTATGACAGGGAGGGCTGATTCACATGGTGAGAACCGACTTTACACAACTCCGAAACGGCAGTGATTTACTCAAGCGTGGCTTCGCACGCATGCAGCAAGGCGGCGTCATCATGGACGTCGTGGACCCTGATCAAGCAGCCGTTGCCGAAGATGCAGGTGCCGTGGCGGTCATGGCACTCGAACGAGTCCCCGCCGACATTCGTCGAGATGGTGGCGTCGCTCGAATGAGTCATCCAGACATGATTCAAGGCATCCTTGATTGCACCTCGATTCCGGTGATGGCCAAAGCACGAATCGGACACGAAGGCGAAGCGAGAATCCTTGAATCAATGGGCGTGGACATGGTCGACGAATCAGAGGTACTTACACCCGCAGATCCATTTTTCCACATCAACAAGAAAGACTACGAAATTCCGTTTGTCTGTGGAGCAACTGGACTCGGAGAAGCTGTTCGTCGCATCTATGAAGGGGCCGCAATGATTCGTACAAAGGGTGAAGCAGGAACAGGAAACCTGGTCGCAGCTGTCACTCATGCTCGCTTGATCGATCAAGAAATAAAGCAAGTCCAAAGCCTCGATGATAACGGTATTGTATCAACTGCGAACATGATCATGGACCGGTTCAAGGTCTTGGCGAACACATCTGAACTACCTGGCAGTCACCCAATGACACCTTTCGGTGCCATCGATGATGTGATGGAACACGAAATTCAATCCATCCTCAACGATGTTCGAGACATGGGACGCCTCCCAGTGGTGACCTTCTCTGCTGGTGGTATCGCTACCCCAGCCGACGCATCGCACATGATGCGCCTTGGCATGGATGGTATCTTTGTTGGTTCAGGAATTTTCAAATCAAGCGATCCAAAGACAATGGCAGATGCAATTGTTTTGGCTACTGCACATTATGATGATGCAGCCAAGGTCACTGAAGCAATGGCCATGACATTGGGTGACCCCATGAAAGGTGACGAATTGGAATCACTTGAGGTTAGAATGGACCAACGTGGTTGGTAATTCACTGTTTTCGTCCAACTGTTGCATTATTTTTCCCACTTATTAACTTCGAAACCCCCTATCATAAAAGGGTCTATATCCATGTCCTGAGTCGAAAGGCCCATGGTCATGAGTGCTATTAACGATGCCGTGGAAGCCCTCAACGGAATCGACACATGGATGCAATGGGGTGTTGGCGCAGCCTCCACCCTCCTCACCGTGGCAATCGTTCGCCTTTTGATGAGAAAGGT
>QQSI01000072.1 GCA_003602645.1 Candidatus Poseidoniales archaeon
TGCAGGGGGTGGGATACGAACCCACGAACCCATACGGGACCGGATCTTAAGCCCGGCGCCTTTGACCACCTCAGCCACCCCTGCACCTTAGCCGAGCAATCCACATGATTTGAAGAAAACCCATAGCAAGCATGGCTTATGGAGCAATGGACCAGCCACCATCGACATTGATGACTTGGCCTGAAAGATACGTTGATTCTGTCAAAAACAGCACAGCCTTCGCCACATCCTCCGGTGCACCACCTCGGCCGAGTGGCACCCGTTCGATCACGGAAGCGAAATGTTCGGCCTCCCAATCTGCAGCCATTACAGCACCAGGCGCAACACAGTTCACTCGAACATCTGGGGCTAAGTCGCCTGCGAGGTTCATCATCAACTGACGCAATGCTGCTTTTGTTGAGGTGTAATGGGAAAGTCCGTCCCAAGCCCGCCCGAGCGATGTGTCAACCATTCCGATCACACAACCTGAACCTGTCTTTAATTGAGCCGTCAGGCCTTGGGTCAAGAGGAAAGGAACCTCGAGATGGATTCGAATGTTTTGTCGCAACTCTTCTAGAGAAACAGACTCGTAGTCTTTCGTTGTATAGATTGAGGCGTTGTGGACAAGCACGCCCAGACCTTGGGCGTTTTGCTCTGAAATAACTCTCTTTGCAGCTTCGATGAGATTGGCCAATCCTTCATCGGTTGAGAGGTCAGCAACCAAGACTTCACCAGCTGGTTGTCCGGCAGAATGGCTAGGTTCACCTGCCAGCAATGCAAGAGCTTCATCTTTCGATGATCGAACATGAATCAGCACGTACCAATCCGCCCGAATCAATGAGCGAACAATTTCGGCCCCAATGCGGCGTCCACCTCCAGTCACGAGCGCCACGCCTTTCGCCATACACACGCCTTGCGCTCATTGCTCATCAATGCTCGTTCACTGCCAAAACGGATATGCGTTTGGCAAACATTCTGCAGAACGGGCGACACAGCCTTGACGGCGCACCTTTTTCATGGGCAAGGCGTGGGCAAAACCAGAGGGGGGAAAGGAATGTCTGGAAAACCACTCCCGATGGCCGAACGATTGCCTCCTGCTGCGCGTCCAAAAGCAAAGCGAGAACGCTTGCCTTCATGGTTCAGAACGGCGCTGCCATCCGGCGAACAACAAGCCATTTACAACAGCACAAAAGCGGCTGTGAAGGACAACACCCTACACACCGTCTGCCAAGAAGCACGCTGCCCAAACATACACGACTGCTGGGCAAGCGGTGATGCAACCTTCATGATTGCAGGTCAAGAATGCACCCGAGGATGTCGATTCTGTGCGGTTGGCACCATTAAAACGCCGCCTGCACTTGATCCTGAGGAGCCTGAAAACCTGGCAAACGCTGTGGAATCCATGAATCTGCGACACGCCGTCATCACCGTGGTCAACAGAGACGATTTACCCGACAGTGGAGCAGACCACTACAAGCAATGCATACAAGCGGTGAACAATCGACAACCACACGTCACCCTCGAACTGCTGTGCTCAGACCTTGCTGGAGATCATGAAGCCCTCGCTCACCTCCTCGAAGGCAGCCCCCTTTCCGTCTTTGCTCACAACGTCGAATGTGTACCACGCTTGGATGCGACGGTTAGAGACCACCGAGCATCATTTTCTCAGTCGCTTGAAATCCTACGCGCAGCCAAACAACTGCGACCCGATATTTTGACAAAATCCTCAATCATGGTTGGCGTCGGAGAAACTGATGAGGAAATCACCGAAACACTCGATTTGTTACGAAGCGCTGGTGTCGACCTTGTCACCATTGGCCAATACCTCGCACCTTCGGAGCGGCACTTGACCGTTGACCGCTTTCCTGAGCCAGAAATGTATGATCTCTGGGCCCGCCACGCCATAAGCATCGGATTTTCAGGCATAGCCAGTGGACCACTTGTCCGTTCATCCTTCAAAGCCGGCCTTCTGTTGCGAAAAACGCAAGACGCAAACAACACAGAATCAATGCCTGGTGCTTATGTCTATGTTGCTCACCAAGCAGACGAAGCACCGGCACACCTTAAGAGCGAGATGGAATGAGGGGAACCAATGACCGAGAGAGTGACAGCCACCACCACGCCGTACACCATCGGACGACCTCCGTTCCGACCGGGTGATGAAGCGGATTTTGGCGGCAAATTCAAGGAACAGCCGGGCGATTTGAATCGACCCGACCCACTGTCCTGCTCGGCACAAGACACCGTGGATCACGCCGTCGGTTTGGTGCGGGTCCTTGATGACAACGGCATCGCCAGTGGCGAATGGGACCCGAACCTCGATGCAGAGACCCTCATCCAAGGCCTCGAGTACATGATGCGTCTGCGCATTTTTGACGACCGAATGATCAAAATGCAACGAACCGGAAAACTCTCGTTCTACATGCGATCCTTCGGTGAAGAAGCAATTGCCATCGCACAAACCATGGCCCTCGAAACTCAAGATTGGATCTTCCCCTCCTACCGTCAACCCGGCGCACAATTCGTCCGTGGACGAGACATGGTCAGCATGATTTGCCACTGCATCGGCAACACTGAAGACAATGTCAAAGGACGCCAAATGCCAGTCCACTACACGTGGAAGGAAGGTCGATTCATCTCAATCTCTTCACCTGTGGGAACGCAATTCTCCCAAGCAGTTGGAGTGGCAATGGCAAGTGCTTACAAGGGCGATGATGAAGTCTGTATCTCTTGGCTCGGCGATGGAACCTCCGCACAAGGCGATTACCACTACGCCCTCAATTTCGCATCCACGTTCAAACCCCCAGTGATCCTCAATGTGGTCAACAACCAGTGGGCGATTTCGACCCACGCCAACCTTGCTACCGGAGGCCGTACCTTCGCAGAGCGTGGTTTGGCTTACGACATTCCATCCATTCGAGTGGATGGAAACGATTTCCTTGCCCTCTACAGCGTTACAAAGTGGGCCCGCGACCGAGGCGCTGCTGGTCTTGGCGCCACCCACATCGAAGTCTACACCTACCGAGCTGGAGCGCACTCATCTTCGGATGATCCCTCTGCCTACCGTCCAAACAACGAATTTGAATGTTGGCCGGGCGGCGACCCAATCCAGCGATTGAAAGAACACCTCATCAAGAATGAGATGTGGGACGAAGAGCGCGATGCGGCTTTGGCCCAGAAGATCGACGATGAAGTCATGACCTCCTACAAGGCTGCTTGTGAGTTTGGGGACTTAGCCAGCGGGCCATACCCACCTGCCTCAACCATCTTCACTGAAGTCTACGAAACAGTGCCTTGGCACGTCCAAGAACAACGAGAGGAACTCGGCAAGTGAGGTGAACATGATGGCAGACATGAACATGATCAAAGCACTCAACTCAGCGCTCGAGGTCCAACTTGAGAAGGATCCTAACATCGTCATCTTTGGTGAAGACGTTGGGTTTTTCGGCGGTGTGTTTCGAGTCACAGACGGTTTGCAAAAGAAGTTCGGTGAACACAGAGTTTTCGACTCACCGCTCGCAGAAGGTGGCATCGCTGCCATCGCCATGGGCATGGGACTGAACGGTCTTCGCCCAGTTGCAGAAATTCAATTCGCAGACTATATTTTCCCGGCCTACGACCAAATCGTCAACGAGATTGCGAAGGTTCGCCACCGCTCTGGAGGCGAGTTCACCGCGCCGTTGACCTTCCGCACACCTGCAGGAGGCGGCATCAAAGGCGGACACCACCACTCCCAATCCCCAGAGGCACAGTTCACCCATACTCCTGGACTGAAAGTGGTCTATTGTTCAACGCCGTACAACGCCAAAGGATTGTTGACTGCAGCGATTGAATGCAATGACCCAGTGATTTTCTTTGAGCCAAAGCGATGCTACCGTGGACCGTTCTATGGCGATCCACACAACGTACCCACTTGGAGCAACCACCCCGATGCCGAAGTGCCAGAAGGTCACTTTGTCGTCCCTCTTGAAGAGGCAAGAGTGGTTCGTGAAGGTGAGGCGTGTACCGTTATCGCATGGGGAACCATGGTCCATGTATGTGAACAAGCCATCAAAGATTCAGGCGTGGATTGCGAATTGATCGATCTTCAAACGCTGGTGCCCTGGGACCGCGACACAGTGGTCAACTCCATCAAGAAAACAGGACGATGCGTCATCGTGCATGAAGCCCCAAAGACAAGTGGCTTTGGTGCTGAAATGAGCGCATCAATCCAAGAACGATGCTTCTACCACCTTGAAGCACCAATCACTCGAGTGACCGGATGGGACACACCTTTCCCTCACACCACGGAATGGGATTACCTTCCCAGTCCAGAACGAATTGCCGCAGCAATAAAGAAAACACAGGAGGAATGAATATGGGAACATTTGCATTTAAAATGCCAGATATCGGAGAAGGCGTCGTCGAAGGCGAAGTTGTAGAATGGATGGTCGCTGTCGGTGACGTCGTCAAAGAAGACGATCCAATTCTCTCGGTCATGACCGACAAAGCAACCGTCGAAATCCCATCACCGGTTGATGGTAAGGTCACCAAGGTGATTGGTGAAGCTGGTGACATCCTCCCCGTCGGTGTTGTTTGCATTGAATTCGAAGTCGATGGTGCTGGAAACGCCTCTGCCTCTGAAGAAGCACCGGCTAAGAAGGAAAAAGCCCCTGAAGAGGAAGAAGCACCACCTGCCCCAACCCCCGCTCCAGCAGCGGCACCCGCCCCCGCACCTGCTCCAACCCCTGCACCAGCAGCGGCACCAGTCGCTCGTGCACCCGGCACCAAAGCACTGGCAAGCCCTGCAGTCCGTCAACGAGCCCGTGAAGCAAACATCAGTTTGGACCATGTTGCTGGCTCAGGACCGGCAGGCCGAATCAGCCATGCTGACTTGGACACTCACATTGCCGGCGGGGCATCAGGCGCAAGCCGCTCTTCACCGATGGGTGGCCGTGCACGAACTGAACTGAACGGAACAGAGGCCATGAAGGTCATAGGATTGCGACGAAAGATTGCAGATTCGATGATCGCCTCGTACTCAACCATCCCTCATTTCTCTTACTTTGAAGAAGTGGATGTCACCGCTTTGGAAGAACTTCGACAGCACCTCAACGCAACTCGGCCCGAAGGAGCACCAAAACTCACCTACTTGCCCTTCATCATGCAGGCGCTTGTCAAGGCACTCGCTGAACGCCCAGAGTGCAACGCACTGTACGACGATGAAGCCAATGTCGTGACTCGCCACGAAGCAATCAACCTCGGCATCGCTACCCAAACGGACCGTGGACTGTTTGTCCCTGTTGTCAAGCACGTTGAAGCAATGGACATTTGGCAGTCCGCCACAGAAATGGGCCGCGTCACCAGCGCAACCCGTGATGGAAAAGCAGGTGTTGAAGACCTGACTGGCTCCACCTTTACGATCACCAGCCTCGGCCGCCTTGGAGGCCTTGGTGCAACGCCAATCATCAACAAGCCAGAAGTGGGTATTCTCGGTGTTCACAACGCTAAAGACCGAGCAGTGGTCCGTAACGGAGCAGTCGTGATTCGACGAATGATGAACCTCTCTTCATCTTGGGACCACCGAGTGGTCGACGGACACGATGGCGCAAGTTTGGTTCAATTGGTCAAAACCTACCTCGAGAACCCAGCGACCATCTTCATGTGAGGCCTGATTGTTATGGAGACAAAAAAGTGTCAAGTTCTCGTCATCGGCGCTGGCCCAGGTGGCTATGTCGCTGCAATTCGTGCAGGCCAACTCGGCCTCAAAACCATCATCGTAGAGGGTGAAAGAGCCGGAGGCACATGCCTCATTCGCGGTTGCATTCCTTCCAAAGCTCTCATTCATGCAGCTCACAGGTTCCACGATCTGGCCAAGCACGCTGCCAAAGACGGTCACATGGGCATCTCAATCCCAGGCCCTGCTGAACTCAACATGGCAGACCTTGTTGGATGGAAAGAAAACATCGTCACCCGGCTCAATAAGGGCGTTGAACACCTGCTCAAGAACGCAGGAGCCGAACTCATCAACGGATGGGCTGAATTCCAAGACGCAAAAACCGTCAAAATTGGCAAAGGAAAAGATGCGATCATCGTTCAAGCGGATCATGTCATCCTTGCCAACGGCTCAGTCCCAATCGAACTGCCATTCATGCCCTATGATGAGCACGTCATTTCCTCCCGAGAAGCACTCTCCCTCGAAACGCTTCCAAAGCATGTGGCGATTGTCGGTGGCGGCTACATTGGCCTCGAACTTGGCATCACCTTCCGCATGCTTGGATCTGAGGTAACTGTGGTCGAAGCAATGGACAGTATCCTGCCCATCTTCGATAAAGAGATTCGACGGCCCCTCGAAATTTCCATCAAGAAGCAGAAGATTAAGACGCACCTCGGTGTGTTCGCCAAAGGCACAGAAGCAACCAAGGACGGACGAATTCAACTCAACTTCATCGACAAGAATGAAAAGGATGAGAAAAAGATGCAAAACATCGTTGTCGACAAAGTGCTTGTTACGGTTGGTCGCAAACCAAACTCAGCTTCCCTCGCACCGACCGGTGTGGCGCTCGACGAGCGTGGTTTTGTCAAAGTGAACGAACGCTGTGAAACTAACATGAAGGGCGTCTATGCCATTGGTGACGTATGTGATTCAGGAGAAATGCTTGCTCACGTGGCGAGCTTCCAAGGCGAAATGGTTGCTGAAATCATCGCCGGCAAGAAGCGAGCCTACGATCCTGTTGCTGTTCCTGCAATCGTGTTCACTGAACCAGAAATCGTCTCAGTGGGTCTGTCACCAGAAGAAGCTGAAGCCGCTGGCCATCCAGTGATTGTCGGAAAGTTCCCACTCGGTGCAAACGGACGAGCCCTGACCCAAGAGGCTGAAAAGTCGGCTGGATTCATTCGAATCTGCGCCCGAGAAGACGATCATCGAATCCTTGGAATCCAAGGCGTTGGAACTCACATCAGTGAGTTGGTTGGAGAATGGACCCTTGCTCTCGAAATGGGAGCGTTGCTCGAAGATGTTGCTGGCACCATCCACGCTCATCCAACCATGACCGAGATGACCCATGAAGGTGTCTTGGCCACCTTGGGCCACGCAATTCACACCGCTTGAGGCAATCGGATGCTGGGCTTGATGTCCGGGTTAATCTTTATTGGTCCATCCTCGGAGTAAGACTCATGCGAAGAAGGCAGGGTTTCATCAAGAGAATGTTCTGGAGAATTGTCGATATCTTCACTTTCTAGCGATGAAGATTCTCCTCATATCCAGTTCAAATCAAGGCGCAATCCTCTAGTCTGGGGAAATCACTCCCAACTGAAGCACAGCACAAGGCTTGGACGCATCGTCACAGGCTCATGAACCGCAGCTTAGGCAGTCATCAGGGGTGTCAAGAGAGCAAGCAATCGCTTCGAGGCTGGAGATTTCTTCAGCACGGTCAGCGAGGCCGCCAACGGTTTGATCTTCGCCCTTCTTGGCTTCAACGGTGAATTGGATCGCGTCTGCTGCTGCCTTGGTCCGCAGGTAATACATACCTGTCTTGAGCCCCTGCTTCCATCCGTAAAAGTGCATTGAGGTCACCTTTGCCGGGTTCGCATCCACCATGTGGATGTTCATGGATTGGCTTTGGTCGACGTAAGCACCACGGTCAGCAGCCATGTCAAGGACGTGGCGTTGCTTGATTTCCCAAGTGGTCTTGTAGAGTGCCTTGATGTGATCAGGAATTCCTTCAATGGCTTGGACGGAACCTTTGTGTCGGAGGATTTCATCTTTCATGTTAAGGCTCCAAAGGTCTAACGCAATCAAATCCCGAACAAGGTGCTTGTTGAGGACGATGAACTCACCAGAAAGGGTCCGTCGGACATAGAGGTTCGATGTGAAGGCTTCGAAGCATTCGTTGTTCCCAAGAATTTGCGAGGTTGATGCTGTTGGCATTGGAGCCAAGAGCAGGGAGTTTCGCATGCCATGCTCAATGATTTCTCCTTTGAGGGTGGCCCAGTCCCATCGACCGCTGTGATCGTTCATGCCCCAAAGATCGAATTGAAGTTCACCCTTGCTGGCTGGCGATCCTTTGAAGGTCGAATATGGACCTTCTGCGATGGCTGCATCCTTCGAAGCGGTGCATGCTGCAAAGTAAATCGTCTCAAAAATTTCCTTGTTGAGTTTGCGTGCTTCTGGACTTTCAAACGGGAGTTGAAGCAAGGCAAATGTATCAGCTAATCCTTGGACACCAAGACCAATTGGGCGGTGACGCATGTTGGAATTGCGTGCTTCAGGAACTGGGTAATAGTTTACATCGATGACGCGATTAAGGTTACCAGTTGCGTGGTAAGTCACGTCATAGAGCAATTGATGGTTGAAACTGTTGTTCTCTGTGTCGACGTACTTGTTGAGCGCAATCGAAGCGAGGTTGCACACTGCGACTTCGTCCTTTGCGGTGTATTCCATGATTTCTGTGCAGAGGTTGGAGGAACGAATGGTACCCAAGTTCTTCTGGTTCGACTTTTCATTTGCTGCATCTTTGTAGAGCATGTATGGCGTACCAGTTTCGATCTGTGATTCGACAACCTTGTCCCAAACGGTTCGAGCAGGGAGGGTTTCACGGGCGAGACCAGCGGCTTCATACTTCTCGTAGAGGGCCTTGAACTCTGCACCGTATGCGTCTTGGAGACCAGGGCATTCATTCGGGCAGAAAAACGACCAGTTTGCGTTTTCCTCAACCCGTTGCATGAACAAGTCTGGAGTCCAGAGCGCATAGAACAAGTCCCGTGCACGGAGTTCTTCCTTACCGTGGTTCTTCTTGAGGTCGAGGAAGGCAAGAATATCTGGGTGCCATGGTTCGAGGTAGATGGCGATTGAACCTTTTCGCTTGCCGCCGCCTTGGTCGACGTAGCGTGCAGTGTCGTTGAACACTCGAAGCATTGGAACGATTCCGTTGCTTTCCCCGTTGGTCCCCTTGATGTAGGAACCCTTGGAGCGGATGTGGTGGATGGATAGGCCAATTCCGCCTGCAGACTTGGAGATCAAAGCGCATTGCTTGAGCGTGTCATAGATCCCATCGAGGGAATCATCTTGCATGGTCAATAAGAAGCATGACGACATTTGAGGCGTAGGTGTGCCTGAATTGAACAAAGTCGGTGTAGCGTGGGTGAAGTACCCTTGGCTCATCAAGTCGTAGGTTTCGAGGGCCTTGCTGATGTTGGCATGATGAATTCCAACGGCGACACGGAGCAGCATGTGCTGTGGGCGTTCTGCGATTTCACCGTTCAAGCGAAGAAGGTAAGAGCGCTCGAGGGTCTTGAATCCAAAATAATCGTAGTTGTGGTCTCGGCTGTAATCAATGTGGTTGTTGAGGATCTCAGCGTTCTCCATGATGATGCCATAGACTTCTTCCGAAATCAGCGGAGCGTGCTTCCCGGACTCAGGGTCAATGTAATCACGTAGGTCGGTGATGACATCGGTGAAGGTGTCTTTGGTTGAACGATGGAGGTCGTCAACGCAAATGCGAGCTGCCAATCTGCTGTAATCAGGGTGCTGGGACGCAAGGGAGGCTGCGGTCTCTGCTGCAAGTTGGTCGAGTTCTCGTGTGGTCACACCGTCATACAATCCTTCGATGGTCAATTTGGTCACGTGACCTGGGTCTACCCAAACCGGGTCCAGCCCGTATGTGAGGGATCGCAACTTCTCGTGAATTGCATCGAATCGGACATCCTCTCGTTCTCCTTTCCTGTTTACTACTTGCATGGTCATATTTTTTCCTCCAGTTCTCCAATTGTGTGATTGCGCAGTACCTTCCCTTCATCGCGTACGGTTCAAAAGTCTTCGTCAACTGAGAAGCGTTGTTGAACGCTTCCAAGCGATGCATTGTCCATAACGCCGGCCTTTTGGTATTCAGCGACGCGCTTTTCGAAGAAGTTGGTTTTGCCTTGCATAGAGATCATTTCCATCCAAGGGAAAGGATTGACGACGTTGTAAATTTTACTTGCGCCAAGAGCGACCAAAAGACGGTCTGCGACGAATTGGATGTATTGTTCCATCAAGATTGAGTTCATGCCAATCAGCGAGACAGGCAATGCACTGGTGACGAATTCGATTTCGATTTCAACGGCTTCTGCAATAATGCGGGTGATTTTGGCGGCACCTGCACCACGCAAGAGTTTGTTGTGAAGCAAACATGCAAAGTCACAATGAAGGCCTTCGTCTCG
>QQSI01000073.1 GCA_003602645.1 Candidatus Poseidoniales archaeon
ACTTGGCAGATGTGGCTCGTCTGGGGATTGATCTTCATTGTGATGCTTGTTGGTTTGTACAAATCTCCCGGGGGACTTGTTCTCACCTTGGCCATGCTTCCTTTTTTGGCGATATTTTCACCCACTGGTCTCGAGCAACAGTTGCACAAAATGCGTAATGAAGCCCCCCAACCCGATGATCTCGAGGCTCAAGCACTCACATCGGGCTACAGCCTCACAGATTGGTTCTATGGGCACACCGAGTATGTTCCTACAGCAGATGCTAGCGATTGGGTTCTACCTGCACCTGGGCCGAAATCATGGTTCATGCAACGACCGTATCATCCGGATCCAAGCAATGAATTGATTCCTGAGCATCCACGAAAAATTGGCACACCAAAACCTGCTCACTTGTCCAGTTATGGGCTGTTTATGATTGCCTTTCTTCTCGGCATGTCCGTCTTTGCAGTGGTTGGCATCACTGAGGCAAAAGCAAGCGCTTCCATCGAGGATGACACCATGCTTTTGCTCCCCTACATCACGATGGGGGTTGGTGCAGTCTGGTTGATTGGTGGTTACTTCAAACAACGTCAACAAACCGTGATGATCGACACCTCGACCGAAACGGTTCGAGCAGCATCAGCAGGACCAACCGAATTGGTTGGACAAGTTCGCCCGACGTTCTCTGGTGGCATGGACATCAAAGTTGATGGTCATCCGCATCGCTTGGTTCCAGGCTGTGTGTCCTATGAATGGGTCTATGAAGCGCTGGTTAGGGAAACCTACACAGTTTATCGGAATGGAAAACCGAAAAAGGCCTCAAGAGATGTTTGGCGTCATGTTCGCCGCCGGAAAGGGGATGTTCCTTTTTTGCTTCATGATGGGACTGGAGCGATCTATGTGCGCCCCTCGACTTTTGAACGAAAAGAATGGGGGCAGTACGCTAAGCGATGGGAGACGAGCCACCGAGACACTCGGCGTGATCCTTACTGGCGTTTTTACCAAGAGAAATTGTTCTGGAAAGGGCAAGTTCTTCGCCATCGATGGACCATCCACGCCTTGAGAATTGGAAACCCTGTCTATGTGCTCGGCTTTCTCAATCAACGGCCACTTGAAGAGTTGGATTGGCCGGGCGTGTCTGATGTTTCAGAATGTGAATCCCCGCTTTGTTCGCCAATAGATTCGAGTTCTATTTGGGAAAATAAGGAGGACAACCATGTGGATTACAAGGAGCCGGTCCCCAACGCTCGTCTTGATTGCAGAGGCAGAGACACTCCTGGCATGCCTGCCATGATTAAACGGGGCACTGAATTGACCAATATTGCTCGTCTTCGTTCGAGGAGTGAATTGCTTTTCCTCCCATTCTTGACAGCAGTCGTAGGTGTCTTCATGCTCTTGTTGTTGTGACAGTGAGGTTCATGACCTCGGCCCCAGTGGCACACTCATGGCAGAAGATGTTGTGATTGTGGGCGGGGCGAGAACACCGTTTTGCGAATGGGTTGGCGGCAAGCGAGGCGACGGCAAAACTGGCGGCTTATTGAAATCAGTCAGCGCTCAACAACTGGGTGGAATCGCAATCAAAGGCGCTCTTGAAATGACCGGGACTGATCCAGCATCAGTTGACCACGTGGTCATGGGCTACGCACTGCAAACTTGTGCGCAATCCATCTATGGTTCACGTCATGCAGGACTTCAAGCGGGCATCCCTCAAGAAGTTCCAATGCTGACCCTCTCCCGTATTTGTGGTTCTGGCGTCCAATCCATCGTCACCGGTGCCCAAATGATTATGCTCGATGAAGCGGCTACGGTCGTCGCTGGTGGAATGGAAAATTCAAGCCAGGCTCCGCATGTGATGCGTGGCGCACGTGAAGGATGGAAACTCGGTCGTTCCCCAAAGGTCGAGGATTACTTCATGACCAACCTTCAAGACGAAACATGTGGGCTGTTCATGGCACAAACTTCTGATGAACTGTGCAAGCGAAAAGGGGTTACACGAGAGGAAATTGATGCCTTCGCGGCTCTCTCGCATTCGAGGACGGCAGCCTCGGTTGAGGCTGGTCTGTTCGAGCAAGAAATCACTCCAGTGGTCATCAAGAGCCGCCGTGGTGAAAAAATCATCACACACCAGGATGAAGATCACTTCGTCAAGAATTGCACACCTGAAAGCCTGGCAGCTCTTCCTACTGCCTTCGGGCCAGAATCTTTCGTCACCGCAGGCAATGCTTCAGGGATCGTAGATGGAGCAGCTGCGGTCGTGATTAAATCAGAAACCAAGGCAAAAGCAGATGGCGATGAACCGCTTGCACGCATCGTTTCTTGGGGCATTGTGGGGCTTGAACCTGCAATCATGTCCTACGGACCTGTGCCATCCTCACGCAAAGCGTTGGAAAAGGCTGGATTAAACGTGGAAGACATTGACCGATGGGAAATCAACGAAGCATTTGCAGGTCAAGCACTTGCCTGCGTTCAAGATTTAGGAATTGATGTTGAAAAGGTCAACGTCAACGGCGGTGCCGTTGGAATCGGTCACCCATTGGCAGCCACAGGTACTCGCCTCGTGCTCACCCTCGCTCATGAATTGAAGCGCTGTGGTGGGCGATACGGCGTCGCGACCGCTTGCATCGGGGGCGGTCAAGGCATCGCTATGGTCATTGAATCCCTTTGAAAAGAGATTCTCGTTTCCTTCATTCTGATGAACATCTGAGCGCGACTGCTCCAACCTATGATGGATTGCCATCCGCTTAACAGTCATCGTTTTCTGCCCGAGTTTAAACACATTAATATAAAAACCAAACAGCAAAGCGATGGGTATGAAAAATCCGTTTGAGGCAATGAGCAATGCGAGCGTCAATCGACCAAAGACCGTTTTCGCATTTGTGATGCTGGTCGTACTGTTGCTCTCCTCGGGGGCTATGCACCTCCAATTTGACAACAGTGAAGATGGCTTTTTCCCAGACGACGAGAATGTCCGTTTGCTCGAAGAAATCGAAAGTGAATACCAAGCGTCCATCGATTTTGTTCGCATCATCGATGAAATCGAAGGCGGCGATCTCCTGGTGAATTCCACTTGGGAGCGCCTTGCTATGATCGAATCGGCCATGATTGATGACGTCAATTTCGCTCCATATCATTACCCACTTTTCGGAACACAAGCCAACAGTGGACTGGCAGGCTATGCCTATCAGTGGCAGATGTACCAAGATCCTGCTTCAGCGGACTGGATTGGAGGCGTTCAATCCGCACTTAGTGAGGTCATGCAAGCTGAAGACCAAAACCTCAGCGCTGCGCTCTCCAACCTCAGCGAGGCATCTGCAGCAATCCCATCACCAACTCAACTCACCGGTCAACAATTGCTCGACTGGGATGCAGGTGTGCCTCAAGAATGGCTTGAGCGTCTGGATAACGGCTCGAACCTCACAGGTTCCATTGGCGGTATGCTTGGTTTGTTAGAGGTGGTCGATGCCAACCGTTCGGCCCAGCAACAAGGTCAAATCGCCGCCGTAACCGGGCCTATGAGTGGTCAATTAGGCATTCTGATGGGTCTTCAATCCATTGATTACCGCAGCGCAATGCTCGGGTCCATACCTGTCGCTGACCGAGGTGAAGATTCATGGAACACATCAGGACCAATCTTGACAACGCTTGTCGTGAGCACAGAACCAGAGGACTACGGTGTTGACATTCTCGGTGACGTACAGAAACAGATTGCCAAATGGTCTGCATCAATGTTGGTTGATCTTCAGCAGGAATCAGGTGATGACAATCTTCGAAGCTTTTCTTTTTCTGAGTTCAGCGAGGGGGCCAATTCCAACCTCGGAAAGGAAATTGGAATGCTGACAAGTGCAGCGTTGCTGTTGCTCGCCGTTATTCTTTGGTTCAATTTCCGCTCACTCCGAGACACTGCATATGTGACCACGCTCACTGTTCTAGCAATTGCTGCCACCTATGGTCTCTCTGGATGGCTGCAGCTCTTTGGCGTGAACATGGTGTTTAACGCTGCGATGAACTCAATTCCTGTTTTGCTGCTTGCGATTGGGGTCGATTACGGACTTCACGTCGTGATTCGAATCCGTGAGGAAATGAGCCTTATTGATTCAAAGGATTCTATAGAAAGGAAAACACTCCGTGACTTTTCCTATGAAGCGAGACAGATAGCAGTTCGGCGTGGAACCGTATTGACTTCGATCGCTCTCGTTATCGCGATTTTCACCGACATGGTTGGCTTCCTTTCCTTCCGATTCTCTTCGCTCTCATTCCTACAAGTCTTTGGTACAGTCATCGCCATTGGCTTGTTTCTCGTGTACCTCCTCAGCATCACTGCATTACCAGCATTGATGATGATGTTCCCGCCAAAAAGATTGAAGCTCGAAAAAGCCAGCAGCATCACAATCGGTCCAATCGCAAACGGATTGGCCCGTCTTTCAGCCAAACCAGTTTCTGTTGGTGTCATCGCAGTTCTTCTCTTAACACCGATGTACTTTGGGTTCCAAGAATTGGAAGTCGGGTTTGATCAGCGTGACCAATTTGATGACAGCGTGCCTGTCGTGGCCGACTTCTTGCTGCTTTCAGATGAATTCCAAAACAGTCGCTCACCGCTTTATGTGGTGGTCGATGTGGATGTTTTCACTCCCGACGGTTATGCGGCTTGGCTTGCTGCTAAGCAGGTATTACTGGATAGCCCAGATGTCAGCGGAGCGCCCAATGGCTTGTGGGATGTGTTGGGTGAAGCGCAAGTTAGAAATCCGGATTTGGGCGGACTCATATCAAATCTACAGGATGACAATCAAACTTCATGGGAGGATCTTGAGGCTTATTTGTTGACCACAGAAGAAGGTCGGGAGTTAACCGCATCGGTGCTGGCCTCAGACGGTCAGCAAACGGTGATTTCTTTCCAAGCTGAAACGCTTGATTGGCAAGCGACCATCGACTTGAACGAACGAATGATCGATGTGCTCACTGTTGCGGAAGATGAATTGGACTCGGATGCAACATTGAGGGTTGGGGGCCGCAGCCTTATCCTTGCTCAAACGACTTCTGATGTTGCAGATTCGGCTATTCTCTCGACAGGTATCGTTGCTGGTGTAATTTTGTTGATGCTTGTTGGCATTCATTCTGTTCGGCAACGTGACCTTGTCCAAGGTGCAGCACGCGGATTTGTTTCCTGGATTCCATTGATGATGGTTGTTGGATGGGTGTACGGCTTGATGGGCTTCACCGGCTACCAAATCAATTCACAAACGGTGACAATTGGTGCACTTTCGTTAGGATTGGGCGTTGACTATGCCGTCCACTTTTCCATTCGCTTGGAAGAAGAGGTCGAGCATGCGCCTGCAGCAGGTCCACATTTCTGGGTTGCCAACGCATCGGCCACAACCGGGAGGGCGATGTGGATGGCAGCATTAACAACAGCCGGAGGGTTTGCTGTGCTCAATTTGTCTTCATTGCTCCCACTGCGTTTGTTTGGTCAAGCGTTCGTGGTTGCTATTGCCTTGGCTTTGCTGTCAAGTCTTGTGATCTTGCCTGCTTTCTATTCTCTTTTCTTGAAGAAGGATGCAGAACGCTACCTTGCTGCAGGTATTGAGGAGGAATGAAGATGGAACTCTCAGTCGTCATGTTTTGGTTTGCCTCAATTTGGATCTTACCTTTTTGGTCGCTGATGTGGTTCGTACCAAAACACGCACTCACTCAACGTTTTGTCGGAGATTTACGATGGTGTTTCATACCTTTGCTTTTACCTTATGTCGTTCTTGCAGCACCTCAAGTAGGCACTATTTTACTTACATTTGCCAGTGAAATGCCAACACCCCAAATTGTCTTCGAATTGTTTGAGGACACAGATGTAGTCATGCTTGGTTGGTTGCATTTCCTTGCCTTCGACTTATTCATTGGAAGGTTCATTTGGTTGCGCATGCTTGAAGCCAACCGCCCGCTGTATGTTTCAACACCAGTTCTCATCATGTGCATGATGATGGGGCCACTGGGTTGTGCACTCGGGCTTGCTGCCACATGGGAAAAAGGCAAGCCAATGGACACACAATCATTGGCTACTCCAATTGCGGCTGAAAATTGAGGGATGGTTCAAAACCTGCGCCCCAATGGCTTACCATGGGCACACGAAAGGATGGTCTCGAGGTTGACCACATCCCCTTTCCAATGCCAGAAACGAGGTGGATCCTCAGGCAGAATTGGAAGAAGTTGACGTTCCTGCATTGGAGGGTTGACCCAGCATTGTTGCGTGCTCATCTCCCTGAGGATCTTGAACTGGACCTTTTTGATGGGGAGGCCTATGTTGGCTGCATTCCGTTTGTAATGGAAGATGTTCGACCGTCTGGGATACCCGCCGTGCCTGGTATTTCCACCTTCGGTGAATTCAACATACGGACCTATGTGGTCAAAAATGGTGTCCCAGGTGTTTTCTTTCTCACTTTGGATGCCAAAAGCCGGGTCACCTGCCTCTATGCGAACTGGCGCTATGGCCTGACCTACCGCTATGCAAAATGCAGTGTAAAAGGTGAATTGGATGAAGGCTATCGCTGGTCATCAGTCCGCAAAAAGGACGGTGTGGGGTTGAATGGATCATCAAAACCCACCTCTGAATTGAGGCAAGCCAAGCCGGGCACGCTGGAATATTTTCTCTTTGAACGGTACAGCTTGTACACGGTGCGCAAAGGAAGACTTCACCATGGCTATACGCATCATCTGAGATGGTGGTATTGTGATGCTGAGGCTTCAATTTCTGAGAATTCCCTTGTGGAGAGTTACAACCTTGGCATCAGCGACGCAACCACGCCTGAATTCATTCACATGTCCAAGGGTGTCAACGTCGTGACCTGGCACATGCTTCCTGTGGAGGATGCCTCATGAGCGAAGTTGATGTGCTGTTGATGGACGGCGATTGTGGATTATGCACGAAGTCAGCAGTGTTTCTTCATCCTCGTTTGACTGATTCCAACAGCATGAGGTTCGTTGCGATTGAAAGCGAGGAGGGTCAAGCTTTGATTTCGACCTTCCCTGAGAAGTACCAACAAGCAGATTCAGTGTATCTGATCCGACACGGTCGTCCTTACATGCGCTCTGCAGCAGCGGTTCGGTGTCTTTTGTATCTCAAATGGCATTACAAATTCTTGTTCCCCTTTGCATGGATTATTCCTCTACCACTCCGGGATATTGCCTACAGAATTGTGGCAAAGTATCGAATGAAGTTCTTCGCTCCTCCAGAGGTCTGCATTTTTCCCTCATTCACAGCATAGGAACAGCCCAATGCTCAAATCATTGCTAGGGCCACATTGAGGTATGAGCCAAACCTGGGTGATTGATTCGAATTGCTTTATCCATCTTGGGTCAATGGCCCCAGACCGATTTTTCAATGATTTTGCAGCCTTGAAGAATTCAGGCCGTCACCAATTCTATGTCACTCCAGGGGTGCATAGTGAAGTTCGCACTGTGCGCTTTCAACGGTGGAAAAAGAAACCTGAATTGCTCAAAGCATTGGATGGACTTCTCACCACAGTCGCAGTTGATGATGCACAAATCCGAGGGCTTGCGAAATTGATCGGCGAGCGCGCCTCTCCTCAGGATGTCGATTTGTCGCTGATGGTTCTCGCCTCTCAATTGGCACGGGAGGACCCAAATGTGGTTTTGGTGACGGATGATTTCAAAATGACAACGACGGGCGAAAAGGCAAATTTGGGGTACACGACTTGCCCGCCATCGACCTTCATGCAAAGGCTTGGAACGAATTCTTCTCAGAAAGCAGCCTCCTCGTTCAACAGCCTCTCTCGGCGAATCCGAGCTGCTGAGATGAGGTACGCCATCAGTCGAGTGAATGAATATGACATTCAAGCCAAGCTGACATGGATGGTTGATTCATTGATCACAGCACCACCACCTGCGACGCCGTCTGCCGGGAATGCCAACCCTAGGAATTCTGAAGAAGCCCTTTCTACATCGCTCAAGCGCGCACTACGTGGAGAGAAAATTAAAGCGAAAAACAAGAAGAAAATCAGCCTCCTGCTCGATATTTGTACGCCAATGGTCGCTCTTGATGCGCACCTTGCTGGTCTCTCAACAAAGGCGTATTCAACAGATGTTGAAGGTGCATATCAGATGACCTTGCTTGCTCTAAGCGAGGGCCTTGAAGCGGTTGGCCTCGGCCTAGCACCTCTTGGAGAAGAAGCCGCAGAACTTGCCAACACTGCGATAGCTGGCTATATTCAACGGACCGAAACTGCGCTTGGCCTCATGGCCAAAATGAGTGGGGAGCAATCCGCTGCCAGACTCCACCTCTCTCGAGCCTTACAAGCGGCTACGCTGATCGATGACCAACATGCAGAAATGCACAGCATGCATCAATTGGGTCTTCTAGCAACAGGATCTGATAATTGGGAGCGGGCATCAAAACTCTTTGAAACAGCAGATCGCCAAGCACAATCGATTGCCAGCAGCCGCCTTCCCTATCTCGTCCTGTCGGGGATTACTCGGCATTTGAATCAAGACAAAGAACTCGCAGAGCAGCATATCAAAACGGCTCAAAGCATCGTGCTGGAACACAAAGCCGAAGCGAGCCGGGTGTTGACCAAAGTTGGAACCTCCTTGCTTTCGATTGACCAACCCGGCCTAGCCCTGGAGATTCTTGATGAAGCGATGGAATGTGCACTCGAGTTGGATCAATCCGATGAAATGGAGCGCCTCGCTGACTTATTGCTGATGGCGAACGCAGCAATGACCAAGATCGACACGCTTCATCACGAGGGATTACGTCAGTTGCTTGATCAACTCAACACCATTGACGAAGGTTCTCAAAAAGCGTTTGAAGAGAGGATGGGTGAAATTGAGGAGCAGGTCGTTCAACAAATGAAACCTCTTGCTGAGACTTGGAATGATTGGCAGCCAAGTCAGCGGCTGATTGGGGACGGAGCGCCTCTTACGGTGGTTCGGTCAGAAGTTGATGCGCACGGGCACACCCTAATCATTGTCCATCATTCCACCCTAGGCTCACTGGGTGTGTGGCTTCCTGAAGGGCGCCTCCCTGTCAGTCCAGGGTACCTGCTCTCTTTGGGCTCCACTCGCGTCAAGGTCGCCCCTCCAACTGTGGACTTGCAAGAGCAGCACAGCATTCGAGGCATCGTTGCCATCGAAGATTCATCGGCCTTGGATTTTGTTGTACCAACCGAAGAAATGACTGGTGAAGATTGATCTCACCATCCAATTAAATCAACAATGTACCTGGTGGCTACAACGATAATCAGCACCAAAAACACCAGCATTATTCGTTCCTCTGAGACATGTTTTATGCCAAAATGGGCACCACTTCTCGCACCGATGAATGTCAGAAATCCCAAACTGAAGATGAAGGGTAAATCATCGAGCAGTTGATTCAATGCATCGGCTGGTTGGATGGCTAGATGAGTCAGAATAGAAACTGGGATGACCACCATCATGAGGTGCAAGCTGCTTCCTATCGCCATTCTTGGCTTTAAGTGAGCGAATGTGCGGATTATTGGGACATAAATTACCCCGGCGCCAATGGCAAGAACGCTGGACAGTGCTCCGCCTATGCCTGCTCCAATTTGGAGTGGGAAGGTATGCATTTTGACATCCATCTCCTGTTCGTCACTTTCTTTCAATTCCTTTTTCACCGCAGTTTTCCAGATGGCCCAGAGGATCATGCATAAACTGAGCAATTTGAACACAGTGTCCATGTGTGATCCGATTATAGTGACAATGAACACGCCAACTAGGGCCCCGGGTATGGCTCCAATCAGTCCAGTTTTTACCACGGCATCATCCACATATCCCTTTCGTCTGTGCGCCAGACCACTTCCATAACTCACAATGCATGTGAGGGTGAGCGAGACAGCGATAGTCCTCCCATCGATGGTCCATCCAGCTCCATAGTGTAGAAGCGGCACAAAGAGCATCCCTCCTCCCATACCCACTGGAGCGAAGGTGAATGCGACGAAGAACACCCCTAGGGCAATGATGAGCATCGCTTCAATTGACATCGGTGCCCACTTCGGTTTGACGATGGTGCTTTGGTTGAAGATGTTGTCTAATTTCGAGCACCACATCATTCATAGGTTGAGGCGCTTTCCTTGGTGCATGGTTGTTGTGTTGTTCATCGGCTTTTTCTCGCTCCTGCTTGCAGGGGTTGGCATGTTGTGGTTTTACACTTCATGGAACCGATTGGTCAGTCTTGAACTCAATGTGGATAATGCATGGGCTTCCTATGAGAGCGATGTCATGATGAAATTTCAGACCCTGCCAGATTTGCACGAAATCGTCAAAGGGTTCGCTCAACACGAAATTGCATTTTTTGAGCAGTTATTCATTGCACGCCAAGCAGCTTCCGGAGCGTTGCTTGCAAAGAATGTGGGTGATTTCAATAAAGCACAAAGCGCCCTAGCTCAACTCACTCCTCGATTCAACGCCCTATCTGAAGCCTATCCTGAGGTCAAAGCAGACACGCATTTCTTGGATTTGAGCCGACGTTTAGTTCGGATTGAAGAACGGCTTGCCGACCGAAGAGAGTTCTACAACTCCGAAGTCACCATCTGGAACAAAGCCATCCAAATGATTCCAACATTCATCATTGCCGCAGTCAAAGGTTCCCAGCAAAGAGAATTGATCGATGTGCCGGATTATTATCATCAGGACTACAAAATCCAGTTCTGAACAGAATCTCCAAATGAATCAGGTGTGCCAATGTTTCTGGTGTTCGGCTCCACTCCCCTCGCTGTACGCCTGAGCCGTTGGTGCGCTCGACGTCAAAAGTGCATCCTTGTAGGACTTGCGGCCACCCTTCCTGAAACAGAACCAATTGAAGATTGCGATATTATTGCACTTCCAGAACCAATGCCCTTGACTTCCTTGCCCCTCGGCGCCCGTGAACCAACAGCAATCTTGCTTATTGATCCAAACGCCCTCTCGGGCGCATCCCCCATCGAATCGCTCAGAAATCATTGGCGAGATGTACCAATCTTGACAACGTTGCCATTGGAAGGGGACGGCGTGGATTTGATCAGCGTTGATGATGTGTCCTTCACTGCCATGCAAGACCGTATTCGTTCTTGGGAACGAAAAGACGGGGCATCTGTGCTCCATCACTACCTTTCCTCGGTTCCAACTGGATCAAAGGTTTCGATTTTTTGCCATGACAACCCTGACCCAGATGCACTCGGTGCTGGCCTGGCCATGTATGAATTGGTTGAGTCCATGGGCCTCACACCAAGCCTGCTCTATGGGGGAATGATTGAGCATCAACAAAATCAAGCTATGGTGAAGGCTTTAGAAATTCCAGCGCGGAGGTTGATTTTGGATTGGGAAGTGAACGATGTTCTCAAAGAATCAGACGTTGTGATTACAGTTGATTTCCATAGGCCGGGTGCAAATAACATCCTTCCTGATGACTGCGTGCCTCACATCGTCATTGATCACCACGCCTCTGAAGGCGTCGCAGCTGACTTGTCAATGGTTCACCCTGAGTTTTCAGCCACTTCCTCTTTGGTCGCAAGCATGCTGATGAGACTCGACTTCGAAATGACGCCCAGAGTTGCAACAGCACTTGCGTTTGGCATCCGAACCGATACCCTTGGCTTTACCCGTCACTTCAATCCGGTTGACATCCGTGCCCTGTCTTGGCTTAATGCATGGGTCGATTCCTCAATGCTACGTTCTATAGAGGAGCCGCCACGTTCAAAGGAGACGCTGGAAGCCTTTGCGGAAGCCCTTCGAGAACGGCAACAGGTTGGCACCACCCTCATTGCACCTTTGTCTTCCCTCCCAAACCGTGACGCTCTTGCACAGATCGCAGACTTCCTTCTCCCCACCGAAGGCATCGAATCTGTCTTTGTGTTTGGAGTACGTCGTGGGAAAGTCATTCTCTCTGCACGAACGACGAACGACTCCATTCATCTTGGTCGAATGCTTTCCGAACGGTGGCCCGGTGGCCAAGCAGGCGGCCACAAGGCCCTGGCAGGTGGGCAGATTTTGTTTGAATCCCTTCTTGATGCAGTTCCTATGGATGCCGACGAAGCAGCATCCTCCGCACTTGTCGCCATGTCCAAGGCGTTAGGCGATTTATTTTCCAGTGAGGCGACGAAAGATGACTGAGGCGCCAATTTTCGACCATTCTGATCGGGTACGAGTGTTGGGTACTGCCCACGTGTCCACGGCAAGCGTTGAAGCCGTTAAGGCGCAAATTGAACTCTTCAAGCCTGACATTGTTGCCGTAGAGTTGTGTGATTCACGTTATGCGGCGCTGACTTCGAACCGACGCTTGGACAAAGAAGGATTGCTCAAAGTCGTGAAGGAAGGCAAGGCACCGCTTGTGATGCTGCAATCACTTCTCGCAGCCGAACAGAGAAAAATGGGCCTCGACGAAGGCCAGCAACCAGGTGCAGAGTTACTCGCAGCCGTTGAAGCAGCAGAGGAAGCGGAACTCGAGGTCGCTCTCATTGATCGCGACATTCAAACCACGTTGCGTCGGGCATGGAAGAAAATGAAATTCTTTGAGAAAGGCAAAATCCTATGGTCCCTTCTTGGGGAAGATGACGATGAAGACGCACCTGAGGTTGCTCAGTTGTTGGAGGATCAAGACCTTCTCTCTTCGCTTATGGAGGAATTACGAACCTTTTCTCCAGGGGCAGGGTCCGTTCTTATCGATGAAAGAGATGCCTACCTTGCGGGGAAAATTGCTTCCTTAGAAGGAAAAGGGGAGCAGCGAATTCTTGCTGTCGTGGGTGCAGGTCATCTTCGAGGCATTGAAGCACATTTGCAAGCAGCATCTCAACCCAAAGCACCCGAATTAGCCGAATTGGAAACGCTTCCAACGCGAACTCGGTTTTCCCGCTCATTGCCTTGGCTCATCCCTCTTTTCATGATGAGTCTTGTTGCTTACTTCATCTCACAAGGCGATGCAGTCGACCTTGTCGAATTGTTTACAGTTTGGACGGCAGCAAATGCTGTGTTCGCTGCATTGGGCTGTTTGCTGGCGCGTGGTCACCCGCTTGCGGTGCTGACTGCAGCTTGCGCTTCACCAATCACTTCACTGAATCCAACACTTGCTGCAGGGTGGTTTGCTGGGTATGTACAACTCAAATTACGAGAGCCAACTGCGGAAGATTTGCAGAATTTTCTCAAGTTAGATGACCTTGGAATGTTTTGGTCAAACAGGGCTGGGCGGGTTTTGATGGTCACTGCCTTGTCGAATTTAGGGAGTATGGCCGGGGCTTGGGTTGCTGCCGCAGGTCTTCTTGGCGGCCTTGGTAGTTAGGCAATGGCGTCGAGGATCAAGAGCAGATCTTGGTGTTCATCGACATCGTGAACCCGTAGGAGATCCACACCTTCGTAATGCGCCACTGCTGCAACGCCCAATGTTCCTGCGAGCCTGTCCTTTGGATCTTTCTTGCCGGTTATGGAGCCAATCATCGATTTTCTTGATACGCCCCACAACAATGCAAACCCTTCAACACCGCGGAACGCATCAGGATGAAGCAACAATTCGATGTTGTGATTGAGGTTTTTGCCGAATCCAATCCCCGGATCAAGCGCAATCAAGTTCTTTGGATGGCCCGCTGCGATGAGCGCCCGTGCTGTTTCTAGCAATTGAGTGCTGACTTCAAAAGTGCAATCTGAATACTCTGGTTGAGTCTGCATCGAACTTGGTGTGCCTTGCATGTGCATGATGCAAACACCACACTTCGCTTCAAGAACGACATCAATCATGGCGGGATCTCTTAGGCCTGAGACATCATTGACCAAATCTGCCCCTGCTTGAATGGCAGCCCTTGCCACGGCAGGTCGACGTGTGTCAACAGAAATCAAGCCGATAGGTCGTGCTTGGCGTAAGGCTTTGATGATTGGAACAACGCGTGAAATCTCTTCTTCAATGGCGACCAGTTCCGCACCAGGACGAGTGGATTCTCCACCAATGTCAAGCCATGTTGCTCCAGCATCCCACATTGCGAGACCGATTTTGATGGCCTCTTCAACCGTCGATGTTCTGCTGTCTGAATGAAATGAATCTGGTGTGGCGTTGATGACGCCCATCAGTCGACATGTTCCACCTTCAGGACGTCTTAATCCATCTGCAATCAGCATTCGGCGTTCCGAATTAGGTCCGAAGGTACCCTCCATGTTCGCTGCGATGGTGGCAGAATTGATAAGTTGTGACCGTGAAGCATTCCTATGTCGCAAGGGCTTGCCGGTGGTATTGATGAGTCCACCACCGAAATGAGGCAAGTGTCTCCCAGTGTTGGCGACGAGCAACGTGCCCATCTAGCAGAACGAATCATGAACCGTTTCGATCTTCAAAAGGGCGAACAAGAAATCTTCGAATTGATCAATCAAAAAGCCTACCTCGGAGGAATACTCATTGCTGGGCTTGGGCTCTTTTGGTGGGTTCTGATCACCGAAGGAAATGATGATATTACGGTCGCCACCTCGTTTTTATTCGGCATGAATTTTTCACAAGTCGCATTGACGGTTGGCCTCTTTGGGTTGATTTCATCTGGCGCTAAATCCATCAACAGGGAACAAGGGCAACTCCTTCCATCACTCGTTTCGGGGGCGATGCTCATTGTATGCGGCTTTTTCATTCTCGAGCCATTCATTTACGGCCTGATGGGCGACATTACCTTTGAAACAGGATTGTGGAGAACGGGTCGGCTCGTGGTTTTGTTCACTGGTGTAACCTTCTGTGCGAGTTACCTCGTCGAGGCATACCTGTTGTTTTGGCTCAAAACATTCTTTGAATCCGAAGGCATTGTCCTTGCACCGATTGAAGAGCCAGAACCGACCATCGCTTCGCCACCAGCACTCCTCGAGTGAACACGGGTCGCTTTCTTGAACAATGAACTGGAGGATGCACCATGTCCGGTGAGCGATTGGATGTGCTTCGGCTTGGTTACAGGCTTGGTCGTGACCCACGCATCACCACACATTTGGCCCTTGTAAGCAGGGCGTTGGGTGCTGATCGCTTCCTCTTAGCTGGCGATGAAGACCCAAAAATGTTTGACAATTTAGAATCTGTTTCTGACCGGTTTGGTTCTGGTATGGAATGTGACCACATCAAAGGTCCAATGGGTTGGCTTCGTCGTTTTGTCGAGGAGGATGCCGGCGACGGTGAACCGGGTGTTGCAGTTCATTTGACGATGTACGGCGAACCATTCCGTCAGGCGATTCCACGCATCAGGCGGGACCGCCCTTTGGTCGTGATCGTCGGGGGTGCTAAAGTGCCTGGCGACGTGTACAAATACAGCCAATACAATTTGGCGGTGGGGAACCAACCTCATTCAGAAGTGGCTGCACTCGCTCTTTTTCTCGACGCATGGCATGGCGAATCTGGCAGTGAAAGGGCATTTGATGACGCCCGTCTGATCATCGAGCCTACCCCAAGTGGCAAGCGAGTTCGGGATTTGGACAGAGAAGAAGAGTAAGCATTTCTTTACTTGTATGCATGCCTCCTTTCATCATTGATTTATGAGTCTTTTTTTCCTCATTCTACCCTTCAGTTTTCAACCCAATTATTATGGGTGTTCGTTTTCGACCAAAACTGATGTCGGAAGTCAATCTTGGTTCCGGCTCATTCTGTCCGGGTTCGAACAGACGTGGTGTAGACACTCCTCCTTCGTTTTTTGATGCAGCAGACCATCTTGCCCAAGGGGTCTCTCTTCCCTCAGGTGCGAGTGGCCCTGGCATCCTTTTGACAGCCGACGGTGGGCGCTACACAGGTACCCTATTTGGGGCTAAACAGCACGGTGAGGGTGAATTGGTGTTCACAACAGGTATGATGGGGTATCAAGAATCCTTGACTGATCCATCCTTTGCCGGTCAAGTTCTGACATTCACGTACCCACTCATTGGCAATTACGGTGTCCATCAAGGGGCCTCTGAATCTGGCGCGGTTTGGCCCCGTGGTGTTGTGGTTCGTCATGCAATGAAGCAACCAGACCACCGTTTTTCCATCGGCACTGTCGATGAATTGCTTCGATCACATGGGGTTCCAGGGATTGAAAACATCGACACACGCTCCATTACTCGCAGGGTGCGTGAACTTGGAACAGTGCTTTGCGTATTTGGCCCTGAAGACGACGAAGCCTTGCTTAAAGCACGGTTGCAAACTCTGACCTCGCCTGAACTGGATGACCTTGTGGAGGAAGTGTCCATCGATGCTCCCGTGGTATTGAACCCAGGTGCATTGGATGACCTTAACCGCCCACTGCCACGTCTTGGGGCTTTAGACTGCGGAATTAAATACAATATTTTGAGGAATTTGTGCGAACACTTCGAGGTTGTTTGGTGTCCCCCTAGCACCTCATTTGAGACGTTGACTGAGTCCTACAACATTGATGCCCTCTTTTGCTCAAACGGTCCAGGAGACCCGGCTCACCCCGGTAAAGCTACGATGGCAAGGCACACACTTGCCGCCGCTGTGCGGGCAAAGATGCCTGTTATGGGTATATGCCTTGGTCACCAACTTATGGGGCTTGCATCTGGTCTACAAACCTACAAAATGCGTTATGGTCATCGAGGGGCGAACCAACCAGTCGTCGATTTGGTCCACGGCACAGTCGCTATAACGAGCCAAAATCATGGCTTTGCTGTTGCAGATCCCGATGCGGGTATGCTTGCAGCCCATCCAAGTGGCGCATGCTCTCCTCCTGGTGAAAACACGCTGGGTGCTGAAGTCAAAGTGCGCTATGTGAATGCCAACGACAGGACCGTAGAAGGCTTGGATATCGTTGGCCATCCCTCATTTACAGTCCAATTCCATCCTGAGGCGTGCCCGGGCCCTCATGACGCTGCGCCTTTGTTTAAGCGCTTCAGAGATATCGTCGATGAACATCTGGGAGGCGGTCGTTGATGCCACGCCGAGACGACCTCAAAACCATCATGGTCCTTGGTAGTGGTCCAATTAAGATTGGCCAAGCAGCAGAATTCGATTTCTCCGGTAGTCAAGCTGTGCAGGCTTTGAGAGAGGATGGATACGAAGTTATTCTGGTGAATTCAAACCCTGCAACGATTCAGAATGATCCAGAAATGGCCGATAAAATCTACATCGAACCACTGATTCCTGATACGGTCCGAAGGATCCTCGATGTTGAACGTCCATGTGCATTATTGGCTGGCATGGGTGGGCAAACAGCCCTCAACATTGCCAGTGAACTTGCTCACGACGGTTCACTTGAGCGATTGGGCGTCGAACTGATTGGTTCTGACCTTGACGCAATCGACAAAGCAGAAGACCGAGAACTGTTCAATCAGGTGTGCGATTCTATTGGCCTTCCAATCTCGGAAGCCATTGCTTGCAATTCTATGGAGGAAGTCATCGCTGCAGCAGATGAAATTGGCAGTTGGCCGATTCTTATCCGACCCGCTTTTACTCTTGGTGGACTCGGTGGAGGCACCGCTTGGGATCTTGGTCAACTCGTTGAAATCGCGACGCTTGGATTGAGGAACTCTCGCATCAGTCAAGTGTTGATTGAGGAATCGATTCTTGGTTGGCAAGAACTGGAATACGAAGTGATGCGGGATGGTGCTGACAATGCAACCATCGTCTGCACCATGGAGAACATCGATCCGATGGGAGTTCACACAGGAGAATCAACCGTCGTTGCTCCACTTCAGTCCTTCTCTGATGCAGACCATCAGGTGCTTCGAGATCAGGCGTTGAGTTTGATTCGAGAATTGAACATCAAGGGTGGATGCAACGTCCAGTTCGCATTCAACCAGTTCACTGGTGAAATCCGTGTGATTGAAGTCAACCCGAGGGTGTCTCGCTCATCTGCACTGGCAAGTAAGGCCACAGGATATCCAATTGCTCGTATGGCTGCTAAAATTGCAGTCGGTTACACACTTGATGAATTGCCAAACCCGATCACGGGTGAAGGAACCACAGCCGCGTTTGAGCCAACATTGGATTACTGCGTTGTCAAAATCCCAAGGTGGCCCTTTGATAAGTTCAGAACAGCGGACAGAACGCTTGGTACCTCAATGAAATCAACCGGTGAGGTCATGGCAATTGGTCGTAATTTCGAGGAAGCCTTCCTCAAGGCATGGGCTTCATTGGAACAAGGATGCGCTCACCCACGGCCATTGACCAGAGCGGATGAATCCGAGGGCGATGGTATGGCTGAGCGTGCGCTTGATGAATTGCCTGATTCAACGCTTGTTGAGTGGTGTCGAGTTGCAACCGATCGAAGAATGGGCGCGCTCATCGAAGCGTTCAGGCGCGGTTGGTCTGTCGAAAGGGTCCATGAAATCACAAGAATCACTCGATGGTTTCTCTATAGATTCCAGAACATCGCTCAAACTGAACGTTCCATCACCGACACACACGCCACTCCATCAGAGCTGACCCGTGAACAACTTAAGCACTGGAAGAGCCTCGGATTTAGCGACGCTCATATCGCAGATGCTTTGTCTGGTTTCCCTGCAACTGGTCCAAAATCCCTCCAACCAGGTTTTGATGAAGACGCCGTCATGAAGCGAAGGCACAACCTAGGGCTCCATCCGAGGTTTAGGATGGTTGATTCGTGTGCGGCTGAGTTTGCTGCAAAAACTCCGTACTATTATTCCACATACGAGATCGACGATGAGGTCGGCATCGATGCTTTGCCTCACCTTGAGCAACGCACCAAAGAGCGTCTCGTCACGGTTGGTAGTGGGCCGATTCGAATTGGCCAAGGCATTGAATTTGACTATGGATGTGTCCACGCAGTGAAGGCCATTCGTGCAGCCGGAAAAGATGCTGTTCTCATCAATAACAACCCTGAAACTGTTTCAACAGATTTCGACACCTCTGATCGCCTTTACTTCGAGCCCCTGACCCTTGAGTATGTCACGGAAGTGTTGCTTAGGGAACAGGCACATGGTATCCTGTTGCAGTTTGGTGGGCAAACGGCAATCAATCTTGCACTTCCGCTTGATGAACGCCTCCCAATGCTCGAGCACTTAGGACTCAATTTGTCAATCATGGGGACTTCATGCGATGCAGTTGACGAGGCAAGCGATCGAGAACGCTTCGAAGCCTTTGCAAAACGGATTGGTCTTCAGATGCCAAGAGGTGCGACTGGAACCAGTTCGGATGATGTTCGAGCAGCGGTGGAAAAAATTGGTTTCCCGGTGCTCATTCGTCCATCTTACGTGCTTGGTGGTCGGGGAATGGAAATTCTGGCGAATCAACAGCAAGTTGATGCTTACTTGCGTGAGGCCTACCTTGCGCCAGACAAACCTCTGTTGGTTGATGAATACCTTGGTCATGCAACAGAAATTGACGTGGACGCAGCAGCAGATGGTACTGAAGTCCTGGTTGGTGCAATTATGGAACATTTGGAGGAGGCGGGCATTCATTCAGGAGATTCAACATGCTTCATTCCTGCACAAAACATCCCAGAGGCCATGCTTCAACGAATAGCTGAGCAGACCAAAGCCATTGGATTGGGCCTCAACATCAAGGGATGCTATAACATTCAATTTGCCATTCAAGGCGATCAACTCTACACTCTGGAAGTGAATCCACGTTCATCAAGAACCGTCCCATTTGTGGCGAAAGCAACCGGTTTGCCGATGGCTAGAATTGCTGCAAACATCACCATCGGCATCCCTCTAGCGGAGCAAACAATACCGCAGCGTACCTCAGGGCAAGTCTGTGTCAAAGCCCCAGTGTTCCCGTTCATCAAACTCCGTGGACTTGACCCTGCTCCCGGGCCTGAGATGAAATCAACCGGGGAAGTGTACGGTTCAGATGTCTCTGCTGATGTAGCTTACCTGAAAGCGCGTATTGCGACAGAAGTGCCAGTGGCAAAAGAAGGCGGGGCTTACCTTACGGTTCGTAACGATGACAAAACCAACCTCGTTCCAATTGCTAAAGATCTGGTTGACCTTGGCTTCACAGTTTATGCAACACCTGGCACCTGCGACGTGCTTCGTGCGAATGATGTGCCCGCTACCGTCGCATACAGGATTGCAGACAAGAACCACCCAGATGCTCTTGATTTGATGCGTGAAGGCAAGGTTTCGTTCATCGTCAATGTCCCCACCATCTCAGGTGGGGCAGTTCGCGATGGTAACATGATGCGTCGTTTGGCTGTTGAGCTTAACATTCCATTTGTCACAACCTTGCGTGGTGCTTCGATGGAAGTCGCCGCAATGAAGGCAGCAAAGAAAGGTCCTCTCGAACCACGGCGTTTGACGGTGCACTATTGATCAGCACGCATCGTATGCATCGATGATGTACTTCGTGAGCGGACTTGTCCAGGCCAATTCACTGATGCCAGCCTCACCCTCAAGATCGTAGATTCTTACCACATCGCGAACCCGCACATTTCCATCGCTGGACCGTGCAAGAATTGTAGCTGGTTTCACTGACTTTCCAGTTCCATGAGGGTCATAGACCGTGTCCAATGCTTCTGCGAGGAACCAATCTGCCTTCCCACCAGGCTCGCCATCGTAGGTTTTCTTGATTTTCTTGGCTCCAAACATGCCGCCGGATTTCTTCTTTGTGGTGCCTGAAGCAGCCTTTGTAGCAGCGGCTTTGGTGCTCTTTTGAGAAGATTTCTTTGTGTCTTTTTTGGCCTTAGAAGCAGGTGCATCAGCACTTGCCACGGTACGGCCTTTGAATTCCTCTTCCATTTCTGAACGAATTTCCTTCTCCAGTTCCTTACGAATGCTCTTCTCAAGCTGCTCTCTCAATTTCGCTTCGATGACGCCTGGGTCACCTTTTGCAGCCCGAGCGATGGCATCATCACGCTCATCTTTCATAGCCTGCATTACGTTGAGGTAATGAGCTGCGACTTGAATTAATGATGTTTCCATGGATGCTTCAAGTTGCATCGAGACGACCGCTCCTGAGGAATCGCGCCACTTACGCCACTGCAACATGGTGTTGGCATGAATATCAGATCCACATTTAGGACAGAAACTTCGCTTTGGAGGCTTGAGGACAGGAATTGCCCTCATTGCTTCAGGGTCGATCCCCTCGTGCTCACCACTTGCCACATCGTGAATGTGAGTTGATGCTTCCATACCATTGTCCATCGCATCTCGAAAGAGTCCTTCACTCAAGTCAAGTTTTCCTGCCTGGATGAGGTCCCACCCATTGGTGCCACGAACGACGGCACGAACAGCAGCATTGGCTGCCGGAGATTGACCCCATTCGTGATTGGCGTATGCGCTAGCGGTTGTTTCATCGAGTTCGGTTCCAAAAGCACTGGCAAGATCAACGTCTTCCCCTTCAGCAGGCGCGGCAATGCCGAGGAGAATTGGATTTGCTCCTTCTTCGACCTTGGCAATCATATCGAATTTTTCAGCCATTGACAGGTCGTCTCGATGCCGAATAACTTCCTTCAGTTGATTGAGATCGTGACCCGTAGCAGTGATTGGCCCCTGTCCCGTCAAGTCATGGCCGCAGGACAAGCAAAACTTTGCTGCCGCCTCAACGCCTGCTTCACAGGTTGGACAATAGACGCCCGCCATGGTCCGATATGGATGCTTACCTCTTTTGAAGGGTGATGGTCAAATCAGATTGAATCCGCACGAACCTTGACCCTGAACAATGAACGGATGCTCACTGCCGGTCGCCTCTGCAGTGAATCAATCCAATGCTGCTACACAGTCATGAAGCAGTTGAACAATCGTCTCTTGGTTCATTTCTGCTAAAATGGGTGCTAGGCGAGGCCCACGTTCCTTGCCCATAAGTGCGGAATATGCTGCTCTATAGCCAAATTTTGGACTGATTTGAAGATCTTTAGCTGCTTGGGGAATCGCTCCGCCAATGCCTTCAGCATCCCACACGCATGCCTCAAGAGCAGCAGGTAATGCTCTGAGGACTTGCCGTTGTTCGTCGTTGAGGTCCATGAGCGCTGTTTGGTTTGGCTCTTCGAGGATGCTGATTTTCATCTCAAGAGGGAAATGCTTGGACGCAATCCAAGAACGCATGCGCTTTAGCCGATCGACAAGAGACTGGGTGGGATCTTCGATCGCACCTGCTGAGCGAAGGCTTGTCCAGACTTCTTCATCAGATTGCTTTGTTTGAGCCAATAACGCAAGGTGACGGAAGGTGACTGCAGTCGCTTCAGCAGTTTTGCCTTCTTCAACCATAGCCATTCGCATAGCACCAGCAGCGTCTTCGATTTGCACCCGTTGTCGCCTGCTCAATGATTCATCGCTCAGTTCAATCTCATAATTTCGTGCAGCCATGCGCTCGAATTCATCTGCCAAGTTCACCAGGCTCATTCCAGTGTCGAATTCAATGGCCTTGTTTGGCTTTGATTTAGCAACCAGAAGACGAAGGATTTCTGGAGGGACAAGTTCCAGTGCCTCGACTGGTCCAATTGTGTTACCAACAGATGAGGACATAGCACCTTGGCCCTTGAGGCTGATCCACTCGTAGGTTAGAGGGTGAGGTGGTTCATGGCCCAAGAGTTTGACAATTTCCCGTCCTGTGGCATAAGAGCCACCAGCAGCTCCGTGATCCTTGCCAAATGGTTCGCAAGTGACACCAATCCAGCACCACTTTGCAGGCCAATCGATTCGCCATGGAAGTTTTCCTTCGCCTTTTCTTAGGTCTGAAGAGCCTGATACACCATGGGAATCTAGCCAGTGGACGTAAGGGTATTCGTATCCTGTGACCTTTACGCCGTCAAGGGATCCTTTTGAGTCCAAAGGACTCCAAGGAAACCAGTCATCAGACAGTTCTCGACCAGAAATACGTTCGATGGCTTCTCGAATCTCATCGGCCCGATCGCATGCAATCTTAGCGAGTTGGTCAAAGCGACCTGAAGTGTATGATTCGAGGTTGTCAATGATTCGAGGACGCACGCCAATTTGGTCCAGTGCCTCCAAAAAGGGCCTCAAGAAATGGTCACCATACGTCCAGCCCTCCTCTTCGAATCGTTTCCAATCGGGGTTGCCATCTTGATCAGGGGCAGGAATTGAGCCAAGTTGGTGGCCAATGAATTGCTCAAAATCTGGGCCAAGGAAATCATACACCTTTCGGAGAGGATCTGCGGTGTCGACAATGAACACAAATTCAACATCCAGGCCAGCGTTGCGTGCGGCGCGAGCGATCATATCACCTGTTAGAATTTCTCGAAGGTGACCAATGTGGAATTCACCGCTCGGTGTAATGCCCGTGGAAACAATGTGCTTTGTCCCCTTGTGGCTCAGTGCCTTCGCTGTGACATCTGCCCAATGCATGTGTTCACCTCAAACTGGAACTGCTCGGATGATGCCACGCAGTGGCACGCCTTCGATTTCATTTCGAGTTGTCTTGTTGACAAGCACGACGGCAAGCCCAACTTCTCCACCCACCGCTCGAATTGCTTGGATGGTCTTTCCCATCGTCACTCCGGAGGAAAGCACGTCGTCAATGATGACTACTTTCTTTCCAGCAACTTTGCCATATTTGTTTGACAAAACGCCTTGGCCGTCTGCACCTTCGACGTTTCGGAAAATTGTGAATTCAGCACCCAAGTGGCGTGCGACTTCGTGGGCAAAGGGAATGCCATTGATCGAAATTCCAACGACGGTATCGATGTCTTCGACACCTAGTTCCTCGTCAGACACATCGGCCATGATTGTTCCAATTGCTGCAATTCGTTCTGGTCGCACTCCTATGCTTCTCCAACCAATTCGTACATCGTTCGGTTGATCTGCCACATTTCCTTCTGCTAGCAGCCAAGCGATGGTGTCTTGAGACAATGATAATTCGTCTGCAATTTGTTGGGAATTAAGTCCCTCTTTTCGCATGCCAAGGGCTTGCGCTCTGAGTTCTTCGATGCTCAAAACCATACTTCTCATGTTAGGGTGAAGACTCAACCTCATCAATCCTTTGCCCGAAAGGTTCCGATGGCTTCAAGAAAGAGCGGCACAGGCCTTGACGCATGAGCGACTTCGATTACGAGTCTCTGCTCGACCGAGCACGAGAGAACATCCCTGAGGAAATCTCTTCACGTTCGAGATGGCGACTTCCTCCACCACAGATCCTCATCGAAGGTCAAAACACCATCTTCAGAAACTTCAATGAAGTCGTTTCAATGATGGACAGAGACGATAATCACGTGTACCAATACATCCTCAACGAACTTGGAACATCGGGTTCAAGAGACGGACCAAGGGCTCGATTCAAGGGAAGAATTCCACCTAAGCGAATCAAGAAGACCATCGCAAACTACGTCAACAGCTACATCAAATGCAGCCAATGTGGCGCTCCTGATACCCATTTCGTGAAGCAAGATCGGACAACCTTGCTCAAGTGTCAAGCCTGTGGTGCGACACGACCGGTCAAGCTCTGAGGGCAATTTTCGATATTCCGGTCTGCAGTGACTGGCGAACAGCATCACGCTGAATCTATCGGTGCAATCGTCGCTGCAGTCCCAATGCCATCGACAACAACTCGATCACTTAGATGGGTCCGTAACGATTTGAGCAAACTCCAACTCTTTGCAATACCACATTGATGTGCGAACTCTTTAGCGGAAATTTCACTCAAGCACAAGACGGATGCGTGTGCGCCCAAGCGGAGTGCAAAGGTAGCAGGTGACATCGGCTCGTTGATCACAGCAATGCATGCTGCTTGGAACGATTGTAGATTCAATTCAATGAGAGGTTCTTCTGGTTGATCTTGAAGCGCTGGCTCTTGAACGATTTCCTCTTGAACGGTTTCTTCATGAACAGATTCTTCTTCTTTCATTTTCAATGATATTGTTTGCCTGGGCGCAACGCCTTCAATCATGATTTCATCAGGCATCTTGCTCAAGATTGCTTTCTTCAATCCATATTTCTTGTTGAATCCATGCATCACAAGGAAGGCCTCCGTCCCCGTATGCCCCCATTGGTTCATTTCTTGATATATCTTCAACTCATGACCAAAGACTGCCAGCTTCATCGGTTCACGTCCTTCGAGAATATTACGAATTGTGTCTTCAAAGTCTTCAGGAACCGGCATTATCTTTTCCGTTTTAATCTCAGAAGAAGGCGTCTTTTTCTTCTTCACCGCTTTTTTCTTTTTTTCATGGTGTTCAGGCAACTTGACTTTTGCGGAATTCCTTCCTTTTTTCTTCCCGAAGATCCCTCTGAACCAAGAGCGCAATCGTTGCTTTCTGGGCCGAACCATCAATTCAAGAATTGCCTTTTGAGTGTCCCGTATTTCCTTCAGCACTTCGAGCATTTGCCGCATGTCGCTCCTGTTGGGCATCGGCTCGGATGAATTGTTTGCTACAGGATTTTTCATGCCAACATGGGTTTGTTTTTTGCCAGCCGTGGTTTTGCTTTTTGCCTTTGCAATGAAGGCTGCAAACAGTTCTGCGCATTCAGCATCAATCTTTGTTGATGGTGTCCGGATTGTTCGAATGGACCATTCTATAAATCGACTGACCTTGTCCCGTTCAACCTCAGTCAATTGACGACCATGCATTTGTGCATAACTCGGAATCAACTTGGTCATTGTAGCGTTTCTGTACATGTTGCACTGATGGCACATAGCAACGAGGTTGTCGAGTTTATTGTTGCCGCCGAGGGTTCTTGAAACAACATGTTCAACGGTGATGGACGTTGGGTCTGGAGATTCACCCTTCTTTGGCTGACGCCCCCTCTTGGTTGTAGGGGTCATGTGGGTGTCGCAGGTTGGGCAACATTCTCCTACCTCTGCCTCGATGATCTTCCGATTGGCAGAACTGATCATCTTGCCGACCTCACCCTTACCACCGGCTTCAATGAATGCGATGCAGTGCTCGGTCCACTGCTTGATGCGTTCTTGCACCTCAGGTTCTGTATCCATCGAGGGGAAGGTCTGTTCGAGTGTATTTAATCTGTTTTGAAGGGTCTGTCATCGGACAAGGGAAAAAAATCTTTCAATGTCGGATGAATAAGATAATTGCATACTTCCCTGACGCAGGGGCATGCACGTTCGAGCTGTGATGCTAGCCCTGCTTGTCGCTACGATGTCAATGGCAGGTTGTTTTGGCGGCGAAGAAGTGGTCGTCGAAGAAGAGGAAGTAGTGGTGGAAAACACGCGTATTTTTGTCACAGACAAGTACGGCAACGACACCAATGTGGCACCGCTTGACATGGAATTTCAGTTTAGTGATGTAGGTGAAACAGGGAAAGAACCGAGCATCGGGATCACTTCGAGCGGCTGTGTTTTCTTTATTGCCATGGAAAAGGTGATGAGGTCCTGTGATTATGGAGAAGCTTGGGAAGAAACTCAAGATCCCGTGCAATGCTCCCCGACCACAAGCGACCCCTATGGTTGGGTTGATCCGATCACTGACCGTATCTTCAACGTCCAGATGATTGGGCTTGAAACCTCGTGGATTTGTTGGAGCGATGATGACGGAAACACTTGGCTGGGCAATCCACACGATTCCGGTACAACCCCAATCAATGATCACATCAAACTAGCAAGTGGGCCCTGGACCAACACTGGCCCGTACGCTGCAATTGGCTCCTTGACCACCAATTTGTATGAAACTGCGGTGTACTACTGCTACAACAAGTTGGTCGGTATTTTCTGTTTCACCAGTTTCGATGGTGGAGCGACCTTTGAAACAGGTGGACAAATTATTGGATTAGCAACCACAAACGGAGGCCTACATGGCGCGATTTCAACCGCTCCAGATGGGACAGTGTATGTGACGCCGAGGGTCGAGACACCAACCGTCATTGTTTCCAAGGACAACGGGTTTTCTTGGTTTGAACGTTCCATGGGGACCGATGCCGGAACCCCCTATCCAAGAAAGAACTCTGAGGTTTCAGCAGACACCGCATCCAACGCTTATCACGTTTGGACAGGGGCTGACGAAGGCGTATACATGTCACGCTCGATTGATTCTGGTGAAACATGGGAGCAAGAAAGCATCAGGATCTCACCCGCAGGTGTCATCTCAACGGTCTTTCCTCAGACCGATGCTGGAGACCCAGGACGAATCGCCATCACCTACCTTGGCAGTGAAAACACGGAAATGATTGGGGAAGCCGACATCGACGGAAGTCCTTGGGATGGAAACGCACACTATGCGCCCAACAATGCGACCTATCATCTCTACATCACATACAGCCTCAATGCTTTGGATGAGAACCCAATTTTCCACACTCAACGTGTGACAGACGATCCGGTACAAGTTGGCTCAATATGCCTCAACTCAGGTGACTGCAGAGACATTGGAGGTTCAAATCGAAACCTCCTCGATTTCAATGATTTGCATATCGATCGGGAAGGACGAGTGTACGTCGCCTTCGCAGATGGTTGCACAGGTGATTGTGCGACCAATGAAAATGCGACTGCTTCAGATTCAAGGGACGGAAGAGGCTCTGTTTACTATCTTGCAAGTGGTCCGAGTCTGCTTGAAGCCTTCGATCAAATGGAACCGCTTCTTGCCACTTCTAGCAATGCTCAACCGCATGAACCATGCCAAGCAGATACCTGCAAGCGAACCCGTGATGGCGATTCAGATGGCGAGTCCACATCACCAGATGCTTGATGCCAAGCTACATTATTCATCCATGTTCATTTGTAAATGGTCCGCTCCAGTACCGCTTTGCAAGTGTTGAACCATTGCAGCAACAGCATCTTCGCCTTTCAGTGTGTACCAAATCCCCTCTGGATAGATGACTGCAGTTGTGCCAAATTCACAAAAATCTAAGCAGCCAGATTTCTGTACCCGCACGTCATGCAAGCCGGCTTCCTTGGCTGCTCGTTTGATGGACTGCATAAGGGCCAAACTTCCACGGCGAGAGCATGAGGGACGCGATGCACCTTCTGGTCGTTCATGTCCACAGACGAACATGTGTTGCCTGTAGCCAGGTTCTGTTCTTCCTTTTGGATCGGTTGGCATGCGTTCAAACCTCCATTGAAGCATTGATACCTCGGGCTAAATCGAGGTCTTTTTGAGTGATTTTTCCTTCATCATGAGTGAACAATTCCACAACGGCATAGCCCCAGCCAAAATGAATCTCGGGATGGTGATTCGCCTCTTCTGCGAGAACTGAAATCAAATCGACAAAGGTCTTCGCAGATGAAAAATTATCAAACTCAAACTCGCGCATCAATCGCTGTTCAACAACAGTCCATCCCTCTGGGATGTCCATTGGCTCAACCCCAAAGATGAGAATCATCGCTGCCTTTGCTCTCTTTCTCGACCTTTTCGTGCAAAGATGAGCGGCGCTTCATATCAGCACGTTCGAAGGCAAGCAAATCTTTGTCATCGATGTATGCTGGTCGTGTGTGCGCAGTAAGGAGGATTCGAGCAATGGTTTCACGTGCCACGAAATGAGTACGCCCATCGTCGCATAGGATCTCTAGGCTTGATTTCCCAGAAGACAACAAGCGCCCCCTGATCCATGGATCTGCACCTTCAACCAGCGACCGAGCATCAAGAAGAATTTCGATGAAATCGTCACGGCGAAGACCATGCCTTCGCTTCAAAAGATCTCCATTGACAACGTCAGCCACTTCATCGAGGTTGGGCGAACCCATATCCTTCCACATTGGTAGTGCCCATTCTGGGAGTTGAATCTTCTGTTTCTTCTTCGCCATGTTAGGCGGTGCACGGCGAGGCTACTTGAACCTCGCTCTTGTGAAAGATTGGTCGCAATGCACGAAAAGTCGATTTTTGGGGGTATGCCTTCTTGAAGTG
>QQSI01000074.1 GCA_003602645.1 Candidatus Poseidoniales archaeon
GCCGCCATGTTCATGGAGAACCGGCGCTGCCCTCAGCACAGGGAGCCTTCATGTCACTGCTCATTTTGATGCGCCACGGTCAATCGATGTGGAACGCTGCGAAGTTGTTCACTGGTTGGGTGGATGTGCCACTTACCAATGTCGGGATCGAAGAAGCGATTGAAGGTGGCAAAAAAATCGCTCATCTCGACATGGATGAGGTTCACGTCTCAACGCTGATTCGCGCACAAATGACGGCCATGCTTGCTTTGGCCCAGCACCAGGGTGGAAAAACACCGGTGTTCCAATATCCAGAACCTGAAGGAGGAACATCTTCTGTTTCGGAAAACGAGGCTCGAATGATTGACTGGGCTCAAATCCGGGGCGATGCTGGTTCTGCAGATTTGTTGCCAGTCCATGTCGCATGGCAGTTGAATGAACGAATGTATGGGGACTTACAAGGCCTCAACAAAGACGACACCCGGAAAAAGTATGGCGATGAGCAGGTGCACATTTGGCGTCGATCCTTCGATGTCCCGCCACCATCTGGTGAATCCCTTAAATTGACGGCAGAGCGAACCATCCCCTACCTCAACGACGCCCTGATTCCTGCACTTAAGCAAGGCAAGAACCTCTTTGTTGCCGCCCATGGCAATTCCCTGCGCAGCATCATCATGCACATCGAAGGATTGAGTGAAGAACAGGTGCTTTCCCTCGAAGTGCCCACCGGCCATCCGATGGTTTACGCTTGGTCGCAATCAGGTTGGGAGCGGTATGAGCTCTGAACGCAGCCTAATGACCCGATCGAATGTCTTGCTCGTCGTTGGTGCGTTGATTTCTCCTTGGCTTTTGTGCCAAGCCTGGATCCTGACTAGCGCAGGTGATGAACCGTTTGAAGCAATGCCAACCTGTGAGTCCACCAGCATGAATTGTGCCCATTTGGGCGGCAGCGCAGATTTCAGAATGGATGAACTCAGCCTCACCATCAACGCTTCAATCGAAGAGGTCCAGCTTGATTTAGAGGCCTATATCGCATCGAACAAAGGCGACGTGCTGGTTGCTGAATCCGGCGATGGTACACATTACGTTCACTTTGTTGAGCGCACCACATTCTGGCGATTCCCAGACGATGTTGTGGTTGGTTTGACAGCGCTTGATGAGGTCACCACCCAAATTGAATTGCATTCTCAGTCACGTTTAGGTCAGAGCGATCTTGGAGTCAACCCGGACCGTCTTGAAGGGCTTCATGCTGCGCTCGTTGCGTGATCGTTGAAGCCTTCCCAGCCGAAGGGATAGCCATCCTCATCCACAAGAATCACGTTGACACCAAGCCCGTTTTTGTGGAATGCAATCAGTTGGATTTCATGGATTTTATGACCGCTCGGAGCCACACCGAGCACCGGCAGTTGTTGACGTTGGAAGAATGATCTTCGTTTTGCTTTGCTCGGCTGAGCCACTGCTTCTTTGCCCACCCTTCTGCGCTGGCCTTCTACATCGTCGAACCATGGGAGTGGGCCTTCTGGTGAAAAACGCAAGCCGAGGATCATGTCGACACCAGCCGTTTCTTGGGCCGCATCAGCGTCCGCCCCGCTCGGGATTGCTGGGGCATTTGGGTGTGTGTGCAGCCAGTGCGTGAACCGCCCTGCGCGTGAGCCTCTTGAATTGGAGAACATGTCGTCGGTCCAATCTTCAGGGAGATGGTGCACTGAATAAGAGTCGCCACGGTTGACGATATGTGCCTCCTTAATGCGGTAACCTTGGCCTTGAAACAGATTGAAGGTTGACTCTTCGGCCCTAAACCGCTCATCGACTTCTTCGATGTGCGGTGCGTTCGCATCGATGTCCAAACCAACAAGAATTTCGTCAGGCAGGGCTTGAAGCGCCCACCAAACTAAATTTTCAAACACGCTACCTGGTAGATGAATCTGGGCTGTGTACGCCTCTCGACTTTGATAGGACTCCTCATTGTAGGTGGTCATCAACTCGACAAGCCATGCTTCAACCATCGTCCTCGACAACCCCAGCCCCCCCTCTTGAATGAACTGTGCGGAAGTCCATGGAGCCGAAGAATCTTTCAAAAGGGGCCTTCCGTTGCTTTCATCATGGCGAAGAAGAAGGGCGGCTTTGGACGTTTTCTTGGCGCCATCACCGGTACGCCATACGAGCGCCTTCTGAAACAGGTTGACAAGTTGGTCAACGAGTTTGAAGACGATGAGCGAAAGTTGGCCAAGAACCTCAACAAACTCGTCAAAATGGTAGGCGAACAATACGAGGAAGAAAACCTCGATGAGGAGGAGCACGATCTCATTCTCGAAGCGATTGAGGAAGTCGATCCTGAGGGCCGTTCCTTTGCTAAATTGTCTGACGATGAAGATTCATTCTACGCTGGGGCTGTCCCAGACGCTCCTGAATTGAAGCGGGAAAAGAGGGCGAACCTTGACGACTTGATGCAATCCAAAGGCGATGAATTCCTTGGCAGTTACGGCCGCGATGAGTTTGAGGAATTCAAAGCAAGAATGAGCGATGATTTCATCGCAGAATCAGACGATGCCATTCGGCAGGGCGATCATCAAGCGGAAATCATCACTGAAAACCGTGTCTTTGCGGATGCGGATGAAGAGTTGGACCGCTTGAAACAACAGATATCACAAGAATCAGGTATGGTTGATCCAAACGCTGAGGAAGAGGAAGAAGAAGTAGAAGGCTATTCCATCGATGAAAACGGCGTAGAATGGTTCGAAGACGAGGACGGCTACTGGTGGTTCCGTGAAGAAGGTCAAGACGATTGGCAACCTTATGATGAAGACTGATCCTCTGGTTTTGGTCCTCTGAATTGCACGATGAGTGACACCCAAATCGCCAACAGCAAAGCGCCTAGCCAGGTGTTCATTTGCACAATCATGCTTGCCATGAAGATGCCAAGGAAAAACACAGCGATTGCAAAGGCCAATCCCAGCATTGTGAACGGGGCGTATCGAAGCCTTGGGTCGATGAAGCTGTAAACATAGTAACCACCGCCCCGGTAGGCAAAGATGTAGGCAAAACAGACGTAGACCAGTCCCATTCCAACACAAAACAGAGCGAGGTATGGGTGGAGTTTCGGGGCGACCAAAACAACTTCCACTGCCAAAAAGATGGCAGCTAAATTGTGCATGGCTTGTTCATGGTAAAGGAAGATATGATCCGATGTTCGGTTGGATGCGAACAGGTCTGGAAGAATGATGTAGCGAACGATGGTGGCGGTGAGGAAGGCCGATCCGCACGCTACTGCAAACATGGCAATCTCCATTGTTTCTAACCAGAACGGCACGCTGGTTCCGCTTATGTGCAGCAAAGAGGCGACGCTCACGCTTGCAAAATACAGAATGTTACTCAGCAGTGTCCATGAACTAAACGTGACGAATTTTTGGAATCCAACCGGATGCAACAAGGTCATCGAGCGTTGTTCATGAAGCAAGACTTGCATGTTTCCTGGACCAGAGCGGAACATCGAAACGATGGCGGCAAGGCCGAACAGAAGCGCGATCAAACGCCATCCTAACACCGCCCCAATCGGCATCAATGGTTCAACCAGTGACCGTGCGCTGTCCTGCACTATGCTGCCGATGTTGAGTGTGGCCAACACGAAACCAAGGAGCAAACCAATTGCACCCATGGCAGCAAAAGTTTGCTGTGCGGTGGATGCTCCACCATAGTCCAACTTGTCCTCCATGGATTGCATGTCCACCATGAGGTGGTTTTCAATGTTCGTTCAAGGGTCTAGCGTATGTCTGGCAAATCGTACTCAGATGGCCTTCGGTATTGGTAGGGGTTTTCTTTTTCGCTTCTTTTACGGTCGGAACTCGTATCTTTCACTTCTTCAGGGTTTTCCGACTCATGTTTGCGCTTGATGGCCCGCATTTGCAGCGAAATGCTCAGCATCCAAAACACGAGCACAATCGCCATTGTGGAGGTTGATCTTGGATTGAGATCCTCCAGTGTTTGCCCGTTAAGCACAAGCATTCCTGCCAAGGTGGCAATGCTTCCAAGCAAACCAGAAACCAACATTGGTAATTTTTTCCGAATCCAAATCACCGAGAAAAACGCAACTACGGCCATCGCATTTGTGATAAATTCGCTGTCCGTCACTTCGAATCCTTGGCCGTCGAGCCATTGAAAAGTCCAGCTAAAACAGATGTAAATACCGAAGGAAGCCATGAGGTGAATGCTCATCTGGATGGTCATGAGCATGATGCCAGCACTCAATAAAATCAAGATGAACATCAAGGACAGTTCACTGACGGTTCCAACGGGAATTAGATCGTGCACGATCGGTGTGAAGACATATCCAATTCCACCTCCAACTGCCCCTGCAACATACTGAAGGCGCTCATGACCGCGCAGCATCAAAAAGATCCCAGCACAGATTAAAACAATGCCAAACAACGGGCCAAGCGCGTTAATTTGCTCCAAGAGGGGTGATCCGACATCCGGCATGTCGATGTCAACCATAAGCCGCTCATGTGCTGTGGGAATTTAGCCTCATCGCTTCTGAGCCTAGACAAGGTTTAGTTCCATATCGAAAGAGTGTGAAGGTCGAATTTGATAACCGACCTGTCAGCCCCCTCCCGTTCCAAGAGGGCATTGGCCTTTGCTTCGCTTGAAATCCCGATGATGTGTTTTGGACGAGAAAGGCTGCCCTGCTCGGCTGCTTCAATCACTTTTGCAAGCACTTGTGCCCCGTTGAACGGCGGCATGAAGAAATCCAGCAAGAGCACATCAGGCTTGAACTGCATAACGGCTTCGAGGGGCTTGGAGGAATTCCATCGTTGTAAAAACACGATTTCATCCAGGTTGATCTTAGCTGAGGTCAGCATGGCTTCGAGGTCGTAGGTGTCCTCAAACGCGAGCACTCGCATCCTCGAGACCTCATGCAGGGATTGGTTGCTGGTCCCACCAGTGCGGTGCTTCGAACCAGGCTTCATGGTTCACCGGTCGATCGATGAGGGGCAGTCCAAATGTTCCTCCATTGACCGTGAGTCCACCAGCAGGATTGCTAGCACATGGCCCTGGCAGGTAATCCTCACCCATTTCACTCAACTCCAACCGCAGAGCATGACCTGCGGGCAATACGACGTCAAGCGGGTTGAATTCCATGAGCATGGTGTATTGGCTGAACGGCAGCGCCGGTTGAGCATCATACCCCCCGTCTCGATAGCGAATGTCCATGGTGGCGTGACCAAGGCGCAGGTCTGAGGTGTCATCGTAAAGCGTAGCAAAGATTTGACCACCGTTGCACGCCTGTGTGGTGACGTCCAAATGCAGGGTTGGCAATCCTGAGATGTGCGTGTCGTCCTCAAACGTTGGGCTCACCAATGTGACCCCAGCTCCTAGACCGTTCACGGTGCCTAGGTTGCCCCAGGTCGAATCAATGGTGTGCATGTCCCACATCACATCGGCAGGTGGCCATGTGTCCTCGACGTGCCATCGCCCATCGTTGGTTTGCATTTGGACCATTGGCGCTGGTTCTTCGCCGATGCCCTTGAGGTAGTAATTGAACCAACCAAACAGTTCGACAGCCCAGTCCATGCGGCTCATATTGGGATAGGCTTCCTTGCCGTAGCCGCTGTCAAGTTCGCTGTGACGATCGGGCTGATCTGGATAGTTGTGAGCCCATTGGCCTGCAATCGCTCGAGCGTTGATGCCTGCATCAATCAGCAATTGGTAGGTCGGGAAGGCATGGTAGGGGTCGACGTTCCAATCTTGCATACCCCATACGATGTAGACACTACCACGGTAGTTTTCCAAGACATCCGGAAGATGGCGCCGCTCATCCCAGTAATCGTTCCACTCGGCTCCACCAAACTCAGCCCAGCCCCATGTGGAAAAGGGGTTCAGCGGGCCAATGGCGTCATCAGAGCACATCCGCATGTCATCGGTGGTCAGGTCGGTTGTGGCTGCCTCATAGGCCGCATCGTAACCCATTGCTCTTGCTTCTGAAGATCCGTTTCGGTAGAACATCTCCTGGACGCCGATCGATCCGGAAATTGGTACGATTGTTTTGAGGTGTTCAGACGGGTTTTGTGCCGCCTCCCAGTTGGTCGTTCCAGCGTAGGACTTGCCCATGAGTCCGACGTTTCCGTTTGACCAATTTTGTTGACCAAGCCAATCAGTGACGGCTTGAATGCCCGTTTGTTCACCAAGTCCTTTGACGTCCTGGCAGTGAGTGGATTGGCCTGTGCCGAAGGTTGAGGCTTGAGCAAAGGCATAACCATGAGGCAGGAAGGTGTCGTAAACCCACTTGCCAACTCCACCGTCAGGAACGGTGTTTGGCGATGAGTCTTCCCCGATTCCGGGCATGCCTTCGCCTCCGAAATCATAGTAGGGATGTATGGTCATGATGACAGGCACTTGGGTTCCTTCTGGAACATTGGGCAGCCACAACGCCACGTGCATCAAGGCCGGGCCTGGAGCGCCAACATCCTGCTCGCTTGCTGGCAATTCAACTTCAATGAAATGTTCAGTGTAAGGCAGAGCCTCATAGGTTCCATTAACCGGTAATTGGGCTCGGAGGGTGTCCATCGGCAGGTGCATTTGATGGCGAAGATGGAGCGGCGTGTTCCACCAATCTTCTTCA
>QQSI01000075.1 GCA_003602645.1 Candidatus Poseidoniales archaeon
ACGATTTCTCCTGAAGCAGAGGGGCAGACCCCCACATCCACATCTATGCTAAACCATGTACCATCCATCGATGTGTTCCAATATACGCAATCTGGCATAGAAGAGTATTGGGTGATGGACCCATTGACGAACACCTCTAGTGTGATTGGAGCAAATGTTTCATTGTATCACGCAGCCATTGATGTCGATGGTGATTTGGCGAATATGGGCTGGGATATAGATTTGGACGGCACCATTGACCAAAACGTATCTGACCACAGTGGATTCTCAACTGTGTTCATTCCCACTTCTGCGTGGCATGCCTATCCATCACACCAAATGCCAAATTCAATATTAAGTCAAATGACAAGTATAGCATTCATTGCGATCGATGCATCAGGAAACGCAGTATCACAGTTCCTCCATATCAACAGTCCTCCCTTCAGCCCTGCATACATTGGAATGTTGCCCATCTACCAATTTAGTGCAGAAGACGCAAACGGCGAAACAACATCAGGAACAGACGACAACCTCGTCCGTGTGACCATGAGCCAAGGCGGCGACCTAAACTGGGCTTCGATCTCAGTGAAGATCTCCGTTGACAACGCTGCACCAGTCACATGTGACAACCCAGGCGCAACAGGCGGCTCATGCGGCCTCGTTGAGTTCGGATCCACCAGCGACCAAGTTTGGTCCGTTGGTGACGGTGTGACCATCGTCGAAACTGGACAAAACCTTTGTGACGCAGGACAGACCTGTGAAGTCAGAGTGACCATCACCGACACCCGTGAAGGAAGAACTGTTGATGAGAGAACCTCGTTCGCTGAGTGAGTTGACAAATCTCCCTTGCATTCTTATGGAAAGCGACCTTCGCCAAACCATGAGCGAAGCACCAGGCTCGGTCGAACCTTTGCTGAAGGCTGATGGAACACCTTTCAAAATTGCCGTATTGATTCCAACNNCCACTTCCTTCGCTGAGTGATTACCCTAGGTAATTCTCAACGTCTTTGAGTAAACACGTGTTCTGAGGAACACGAGAGCCGCCCCTCCGTGGACTTCGGTCTGCGGGGGGGCTTTTTTTATTTTCAAAATTACTTGTTTCGTTTGGAAGCGAGCCTGCGCGTATCAGTATGCTGATCCCACATGTGCAAGGACCGCCCTCTGAAGCTCGTCCACATCGCGGCCAAAAGGTGTTCAAACCCTGTCAGAATGGCACCGAAAGATGCAAGTCCGGGAAGACGCATGCCATTGCGATGAAGGGCCCAAGCCGTCAAGCCAAATAATTCCATGATAGCCAATCCGCCGTGCAGGAGGGCTAGTTCCCCGTTTGGCATGCCGATCCACATCACCGTGCCCCAGCGAAGGATCGCGGTTGCGCCAACCCCGGCCATGAGCAAAGGAGCAACAAGATGGAAATGTGCCTCTCTTCGTAAAATCATGGCAAAATTCCCTAAACGACGGTTCCACCATTGCTTTCGATGGCGCAAAAGTAGACGTTGTAACCCTTGAGCCCGACGAATCTTTTGCCTCGCCTGCCCCTCTGGTGTGGAGGGGGCAATGTCCTGGAACTTCACTTCACAATCATGTATGCTACGTAATCCATTCAGCCGAACTTGGGTGGCGATTTGCGCATCATCTGCATTTGCTGTTGTGTAGAGCTGATGTGCCTTGAAAGCAGAAGAGCGCCACATCATGAAGGAACCTTCCAGAAAAGGCGTGCTGTCTTTGGCAGATTCACCTTCTCGGAGCAACTCAAACATTGAACGGTGTGCTCCCTCCTGAGCAAGTCCACCTAAGCGCTGTGCGGCGGCACCGACAGCGCCGATGGTCGGGTCTAGGAACCAGCCACTGAGCCGTTCCAAACCGTGTGTTGGTAATTGGGCATCAGCATCCGTCATGCACACCAGCCCAGCAAAGTTCTGTTCCTCCAGTGCCTCGAGGGCAATCTGTACAGCTCTCGATTTTCCAAGCCGTGTTTCCATCTCGATGATTTGACTGTGTTCGAACACCTTTGGGTGTTGCTCAAGCCATTGGCGGGCCAAGTTAAGCGTGGAGTCTGTGGATGCAGAATCGATGATCAATAGGTTGACTGAAGGCCCATTTTGTTTCGCAAGGTTGTCGAGTTTTTGTTCAATGACCAGAGCCTCATTCCAAACGGGGAGAAGAACGGTGATGGGTAAGGCCGTAGAATCTGCGTTCCCTGGGGGATAGGCCGGTCGGTTTTTGCGCCACCGGCCAACCGACAATCGATGAATCAAAAACGGTCCAAGAGCAAGGGTGCCTAAGCCCACCTCGATCAGTGCAGGTACCCAGACCATGCATCTTTGACCGTTGTTCCCTCCTTGATATCTCCCCTCGTAGAACGGTATCAAAGGGTGGTTTCAAGCGGTACATCTTCAACCGGAGCGGGCGTGCACAGAACATGCCAAAGGTGCTTCACATCGGTCCTTGTGATTCACCAGGTGGTATGGCGAACGTCATGCGAATCTTGGCTGANCACCCTCCAGAAGGCTGGGAAGCNGAACTTCTCTCATCGCATGTGGTCGGCTCACCATGGGCCAAATGGGTGGCTTACCGNAAGGCTCGAAAGACCCTCATTCGTNTGCTTAACGATCCAACACTCCGGCCAGATGTCGTTCATCTTCATACAGCTGCGGATTGGTCATGGTGGCGCAAACGGAGGTTTGCCGATCTTGCCCACGGTGCGGGTTGCAAAGTCGTCGTGCACATTCATTCNGGGAANTTTGACACTTGGCTTGGTGCGAGCACCTCAAATCGCTGCAAGCGGTTTCGGCAGACCATCGAAGAATTAGGTGCGACGGTCGTGGTTCTCAGCGATGTTTGGAAGGAACAATTCACCAAGTCGATTGGTCCAACAATAGCGATTTCGAATCCTGTTGATCTTAATCTTGGCCCGAACATTGGTTCGAGGGATAGGGACCATTTGCTCCTCCTTGGCCGCAACGATCCGGTAAAAAACCATTCGATGGCCATCGAAATCACAACCAAGTTACGCCTTCAACGCCCAAATCTAAGGCTGTCCATGACTGGAGTTGAAACATCAACAAAGCCGTTTGTCGAAGCGCTTGGTTGGGTCAGTGAAGAACGTAAGCTCCATCTTCTCCAGACGGCAAGCCTGCTGCTTTTGCCATCATCACACGAAGGCCAGCCAATGGTCGCTTTGGAGGCGAATGCCTGTGGTTTACCAATTGTGGCCTCAGACCATTTGTCCTCCTTGCCCTCTTCTACGTTCTTTGCAGGACCTGAAATCGAGGATTGGGTTTCCGAGATCAACACCCTTCTCGAACATCCTCCAGTTGTGGAAGCGAATGACCCACTGGCGCACTTAGAATCGGTTCAACAACAATGGATGGCATGTTATTCTGCTTTGCTTTTTGATTGAAGAACCAGTTCGAGTGCTTCTACACTTTTTTCCCATGAACAATGCTTTTCGGCGTAGGTCCGCGCTGCAAGACATCCGTCTCTTGCATGAGCCTCGTTTAAACCGCTCAACCATTCAATCGCTTTGGTATGAAAGTCTTCCATAGGGGACAGACGAAACCACTCATCGCTTGTGTTGTTTAATCGATGACCTGCATGGTCAACCCCATAGATCATCAATCCTGAAGCGAGGTATTCGCTGCGTTTTAGGGGGCTCGCTATGGACCAAACAGGGGTATTGGGCATCGGAAGTAAGCCGATGTGGTGTGATTCTAAGATGGTAGAAATTTCCGCTATGGATTTGCTTGGCGAAATTGAAATTGCCTTTTGATTCGCAGCAATTGATTCGAGTGCCTCAAAAGCATCGCCTTGGCCGATGAGGGTTAATTGCACCTGAACGCCATGATTGAGTAATTTTTGAACCAGCATTGGGAGGGCAAGAACGCCCCTGTGTTTGTCCAACCGACCGTGATAGACCATTTTCCATACACCGTTGAACGTTTTGTTTCTTGGTGAAAAATGTCCCAGATTAACGCCCGCTGGAATTGAATCAATCATATTGGGATTGACTGAACATCGCTGTTGTACGAATTCTTTGTGAGCTGGAGACACCACCGTTCCGTGTTCAATGATTCCTCGGTTCACAAGATTCCACGCCTTTCGCCACACCCTCCATTGGAGTTTACCAAGCAACGAGACATCAGCAGGCGGTGAACGATCCATCAAGATCATTTTGAGATTCTGTTTTGTCAGTTCAGCAGCCACTCTAGGTGCGAGTGGCCAATCGACAATGACGGCGTCAAAGGTGTTACTTTTGTTCTTTTGAAACCAACGGGATGCGTTTAAGGCAAGAGAGGCACCATTTCGTCCTGGGAAAGAGGATTGGTCTAATGCAATATGTTTCCATGGTAAATCGGCATGTACTTTCGCTGCATCGCCATTGAGGATGGTAAGTTTGTGACCTCGTGCAACTAAACCACTGGCCAACGCATTCGTTGTGGTGGAACAAAAATCCCCCCACCTTCGCACGGTGATCCATGCGATGTTCACGTAGAATCGCCCCTCTTTTGATGCTCGATAAGAGCACTTAGTCCCTCTTTTAAGCTAACTTGAGGTTGCCATTCAATCAGTGATTGCAATCTCGAACTGGACCCAAAGGAATGCATGATGTCACCCGGTCTTGCAACCGAATAGTTCGGCTCGATGCTTGGAAATTCGTGATGTGCAACCAAATGATGGTTGATTGCTTCGAAGACATCGAGCACGCTTGTTTGAGTTTGAGTTGCTACGTTTGAAACAGGGAACGAAAACGGTTGAGATAGGCTGGCGAGCTTCACAATCGCAAGTGCAAGATCATCAACATGAATGAAATCCCGAGTCTGCATTCCATCGCCAAAGATTGTGGGGCGTTGACGTTGAATCAAACGGTCGATGAACAATGGAATCAAAGATGCATAACCGGATGAAACCGACTGCCCAGGTCCATAGACATTGAAGAATCGCAAGGCAATCGCATTCAAACCTTGGTTGCGAGCGGTTGTAATGTCCTTTTCATTGATGATTTTACTCTCACCATAAGGCGACAGTGATTCCAGTGCAGTCGT
>QQSI01000076.1 GCA_003602645.1 Candidatus Poseidoniales archaeon
AGGATGCTGATTTTCATCTCAAGAGGGAAATGCTTGGAGGCAATCCAAGAACGCATTCGCTTCAGCCGATCGACGAGTGATTGAGTAGGTTCTTCGATTGCACCTGCTGTGCGAAGACTTGCCCAGACTTCCTCATCGGATTGCTTTGTTTGGGCGAGTAAAGCAAGGTGGCGGAAGGTGACTGCAGTCGCTTCTGCGGTTTTTCCCTCTTCAACCACAGCCATGCGCATGGCACCTGCAGCGTCTTCGATTTGTACCCGTTGTCGTCTGCTCAATGATTCATCGCTCAGTTCAACCTCATAATTTCGTGCTGCCATGCGCTCGAATTCATCCGCTAAGTTCACCAGACTCATTCCAGTGTCAAATTCAATGGCCTTGTTTGGCTTGGATTTAGCAACCAGAAGACGGAGGATCTCTGGTGGTACAAGTTCTAAGGCCTCAATTGGACCAATTGTGTTCCCTGCAGAGGAGGACATCGCACCTTGACCCTTGAGGCTGATCCATTCGTAGGTAAGTGGGTGAGGTGGTTCATGGCCCAAGATTTTGACAATTTCTCGTCCTGTGGCGTAAGACCCACCAGCAGCCCCGTGGTCCTTACCAAAGGGTTCGCAAGTGACACCAATCCAGCCCCATTTAGCCGGCCAATCGATTCGCCATGGAAGTTTACCTTCGCCTTTTCTTAGGTCCGAAGAGCCCGACACACCGTGTGAATCCAACCAGTGGACGTGCGGGTATTCGTATCCGGTGACTTGCACGCCGTCAAGAGAACCTTTTGAGTCCAATGGACTCCAAGGAAACCAATCTTCTGACAGTTCTCGGCCAGAAATACGCTCGATGGCTTCTCGAATCTCATCGGCCCGATCGCACGCAATCTTAGCGAGTTGGTCGAAGCGTCCGGAAGTGTAAGATTCGAGGTTGTCAATGATTCGAGGACGCACGCCAATTTGTTCCAGTGCCTCTAAAAATGGCTTCAGGAAATGGTCGCCATACGTCCAGCCTTCCTGTTCAAAGCGTTGCCAATCAGGATTGCCGTCATGATCGGGAGCAGGAATTGAGCCAAGTTGGTGGCCGATGAATTGCTCATATTCTGGGCCAAGGAAATCGTACACCTTTCGAAGAGGGTCGGCGGTGTCAACAATGAACACAAACTCGACATCCAGGCCAGCATTGCGTGCGGCGCGAGCGATCATATCGCCTGTTAGAATTTCTCGAAGGTGGCCAATGTGGAATTCACCGCTCGGCGTAATGCCTGTGGAAACAATGTGCTTTGTCCCCTTGTGGCTCAGTGCCTTCGCTGCGACATCTGCCCAATGCATGTGTTCACCTCAAACTGGAACTGCTCGGATGATGCCGCGTAGTGGCACGCCTTCGATTTCATTTCGGGTTGTCTTATTGACAAGGACTACGGCAAGCCCAACTTCTCCACCCACCGCTCGAATTGCTTGGATGGTCTTTCCCATCGTCACTCCGGAGGAAAGCACGTCGTCAATGATGACCACTTTCTTTCCAGCAACCTTTCCGTATTTGTTTGACAAAACGCCTTGGCCGTCTGCACCTTCGACGTTTCGGAAGATTGTGAATTCAGCGCCCAAGTGGCGTGCGACTTCGTGGGCAAAGGGAATGCCATTGATCGAAATTCCAACAACGGTATCGATGTCTTCCACTCCAAGTTCCTCATCAGCAACATCGGCCATAATTGTGCCAATTGCTGCGATTCGTTCTGGCCGCACCCCGATGCTTCTCCAACCGATTCGAACATCGTTCGGTCGATCTGCGACGCTTCCTTCTGCAAGCAGCCAGGCGATGGTGTCCTGAGACAACGATAATTCGTCAGCAATTTGTTGGGAATTAAGTCCCTCTTTTCGCATGCCAAGGGCTTGCGCTCTCAGTTCTTCGATGCTCAAAACCATACTTCTCATGTTGGGGTGATGACTCAACCTCATCAATCCTTTGCCCGAAAGGTTCCGATGGCTTCAAGAAAGAGCGGCACAGGCCTTGACGCATGAGCGACTTCGATTACGAGTCCCTGCTCGACCGAGCACGAGAGAACATCCCTGAGGAAATCTCTTCACGTTCGAGATGGCGACTCCCTCCACCACAGATCCTCATCGAAGGTCAAAACACCATCTTCAGAAACTTCAATGAAGTCGTTTCAATGATGGACAGAGACGATAATCACGTGTACCAATACATCCTCAACGAACTTGGAACATCGGGTTCAAGAGANGGACCAAGGGCTCGATTCAAGGGAAGAATTCCACCTAAGCGAATCAAGAAGACCATCGCAAACTACGTCAACAGCTACATCAAATGCAGCCAATGTGGCGCTCCTGATACCCATTTCGTGAAGCAAGATCGGACAACCTTGCTCAAGTGTCAAGCCTGTGGTGCGACACGACCGGTCAAGCTCTGAGGGCAATTTTCGATATTCCGGTCTGCAGTGACTGGCGAACAGCATCACGCTGAATCTATCGGTGCAATCGTCGCTGCAGTCCCAATGCCATCGACAACAACTCGATCACTTAGATGGGTCCGTAACGATTTGAGCAAACTCCAACTCTTTGCAATACCACATTGATGTGCGAACTCTTTAGCGGAAATTTCACTCAAGCACAAGACGGATGCGTGTGCGCCCAAGCGGAGTGCAAAGGTAGCAGGTGACATCGGCTCGTTGATCACAGCAATGCATGCTGCTTGGAACGATTGTAGATTCAATTCAATCAGAGGTTCTTCTGGCTTTTCCTGAAGCGTTGCCTCTTGAACGGTTTCGTCTTGAACGGTTTCCACATGAACGGTTTCCTCATGAACAGATTCTTCTTCTTTCATTTTCAATGAGATTGTTTGCCTGGGCGCAACGCCTTCGATTATGACTTCATTTTCCATCTTGCTCAAGATTGCTTTCTTTAATCCTGATTTCTTTTGGAATCCATGCATCACAAGGAAGGCTTCCGTCCCCGTATGCTTCCATTGGTTCTTCTCTTGATATTTCTTCAATTGATTGCCTAATACTGCCAACATCATCGGTTCACGCCCTTCGAGAACATTACGAATGGTTTGTTCAAAGTCCTCGGGACTCGCCAACACCTGTTCTGTTTGAATTTGAACCGAAGGCGTCTTTTTCTTCGAAGTTTTCTTCACCGTTTTTTTGGTTTTTTCAAGGAGTTTAGGCGTGCTGATTGTTGCGGGATTCTTATCTTTCTTCTTTCCGAATACCCCTTTGAACCAAGAGCGCAATCTATGCTTTTTGGGCCGAACCATCAGTTCAAGTATTGCTTTTTGAGTGTCCCTTATTTCGTGCAACACCTCGAGCAGTTGTTGCATGTCGTTCCTGTTTGGCATTGGCTCAGACGAACTGCCGGCCACGGGGTTTTTCACGCCGTCATAAGTTTGTTTTTTGCCCGCCGTGGTTTTGCTTTTTGACTTTGCAATGAAAGCTGCAAACAGTTCTGAGCATTCAGGATCAATCTTTGTTGAAGGTGTCCTGATTGTTCGAATTGACCATTCTATAAATCGGCCTACCTTGTCCCGTTCAACGTCAGTCAATTGACGACCATGCATTTGGGCATAACCCGGAATCAACTTTGTCATTGTGGCGTTTCTGTACATATTGCACTGATGGCACATTGCGACGAGGTTGTCGAGTTTATTGTTGCCGCCAAGGGTTCGTGAAACAACATGTTCAACGGTGATTGAGGTTGGTTCTGGAGATTCACCCTTCTTTGGCTGACGCCCCCTCTTAGTTGTGGGTGTCATGATCGTGTCGCAGGTTGGGCAACATTCCCCAACCTTGGCTTCGATGATTCTCCGATTAGCAGAACTGATCATCTTGCCGACCTCACCCTTGCCACCGGCTTCGATGAATGCGATGCAGTGCTTGGTCCACTCCTTGATGCGTTCTTGCACCTCAGGTTCTGTATCCATCGAAGAGAAGGTTTGCTTGAGTGTATTTAATTTGTTTTGAAGGGTCTGTCATCGCGTAAGGGAAAAAATCCTCTCAATGTTGGATGAATAAGATAATTGCATACTTCCATGACGCAGGGGCATGCACGCTCGAGCCGTTATGCTAGCCCTGCTTGTTGGTACGATGTCAATGGCAGGTTGTTTTGGCGGCGAAGAAGTGATCGTCGAAGAAGAGGAAGTGGTTGTTGTCGACAAGCGAATCTTTGTCACCGACAAGTTCGGTAATGATACCAATATACCTCCGCTTGACATGGAATTTCAGTTCAGTGATGTAGGTGAAACGGGTAAAGAACCGAGCATTGGTATCACTTCCAGCGGTTGCGTCTTTTTCATCGCGATGGAGAAGGTGATGAGGTCCTGCGATTATGGTGAAGCTTGGGAAGAAACTCAAGATCCCGTGCAATGCTCCCCGACCACAAGCGACCCTTATGGCTGGGTTGACCCAATCACAGACCGCATCTTCAACGTCCAGATGATTGGTCTTGAAACTTCGTGGATTTGTTGGAGCGATGATGATGGGAACACATGGCTGGGGAATCCTCACGATTCGGGAACAACTCCAATCAATGATCACATCAAATTAGCGAGTGGACCATGGACAAACACCGGCCCATACGCTGCAATTGGCTCCTTGACCACCAATTTGTATGAAACTGCGGTGTACTACTGCTACAACAAGCTGGTCGGTATTTTCTGTTTCACCAGTTTTGATGGTGGAGCGACCTTTGAAACAGGTGGACAAATCATTGGATTAGCCACCACAAATGGAGGCTTGCACGGGGCGATTTCGACCGCTCCAGATGGCACGGTTTACTTGACGCCGAGGGTGGAGACACCAACCGTCATCGTTTCCAAGGACAACGGATTTTCTTGGTTTGAACGATCCATGGGGACCGATGCAGGAACGCCCTATCCAAGAAAGAACTCTGAGGTTTCAGCAGACACCGCATCGAACGCTTATCACGTTTGGACCGGGGCTGATGAAGGCGTTTACATGTCACGCTCGATTGATTCAGGCGAAACGTGGGAGCAAGAAAGCATCAGGATTTCCCCCGCAGGCGTGATTTCAACGGTCTTCCCTCAGACCGATGCTGGAGATCCAGGAAGAATTGCCATTACTTACCTTGGCAGCGAGAACACGGAAATGATTGGAGAAGCCAACATCGACGGAAGCCCTTGGGATGGAAATGCCCACTATGCCCCGAACAATGCGACCTATCATCTCTACATTACCTACAGCCTAAACGCTCTGGATGAGAACCCAACCTTCCACACCCAACGGGTGACGGACGATCCAGTTCAAGTTGGCTCAATCTGCCTCAACTCAGGTGACTGCAGAGACATTGGAGGTTCAAATCGAAACCTCCTCGATTTCAATGACTTGCACATTGACCGTGAAGGTCGAGTGTATGTCGCCTTCGCAGATGGGTGCACAGGCGATTGTGCGGCGAATGAAAATGCGACTGCTGAAGATTCAAGGGATGGAAGAGGTTCAGTTTACTATCTCGCTAGCGGTCCAAGTTTGCTTGAAGCCTTCGACCAAATGGAGCCGCTTCTTGCCACAACAAGCAATGCCCAACCGCACGAACCATGTCAAGCGGACACTTGCAAGCGAACCCGTGAGGGTGACGCAGAAGGCGAATCAAACCCATCAGATGTTTGAAGTCAAGCGACATCAGTCATCCATGTTCATTTGCAGATGGTCCGCTCCGGTGCCGCTCTGCAAGTGTTGAACCATTGCAGCAACAGCGTCTTCGCCTTGCAATGTATACCAGATTCCTTCAGGATAGATGACTGCTGTTGTGCCAAATTCACAGAAATCCAAGCAACCAGATTTCTGAACCCGTACATCGTGTAAGCCTGCTTCCTTGGCTGCTCGCTTGATCGATTGCATGAGGGCCAAACTCCCACGGCGGGAACATGAGGGACGCTTTGCACCTTCTGGTCGTTCATGCCCACAGACGAACATGTGTTGCCTGTAGCCAGGTTCTGTTCTTCCTTTTGGGTCGGTTGGCACGCGCTCAAGCCTCCATTGAAGCATTGATGCTGCGGGCTAAATCGATATCTTTCTGAGTGATTCTTCCCTCATCATGAGTGAACAATTCCACAACGGCATAGCCCCACCCAAAATGAATCTCTGGGTGATGATTTGCTTCTTCTGCAAGAACTGAAATCACATCGACGAATCTCTTCGCTGATGAAAAATTGTCAAACTCAAATTCACGCATCAACCGCTCTTCAACGACAGTCCATCCCTCTGGGATGTCCATTGGCTCAACCCCAAAGGTGAGAATCGTCGCTGCCTTTGCTTTCCTTCTCGACCTTCTCGTGTAAACTTGAGCGTCGCTTCATATCAGCTCGTTCGAACGCAAGCAAGTCCTTGTCATCGATGTATGCTGGTCGTGTGTGCGCAGTAAGAAGGATTCGAGCAATGGTTTCACGTGCTACGAAATGGGTACGGCCATCGTCGCATAGAATCTCTAGACTTGATTTTCCAGAGGACAACAAGCGCCCTCTGATCCACGGTTCTGCACCTTCAACAAGCGACCGTGCATCGAGAAGAATTTCGATGAAGTCGTCACGGCGAAGACCATGCCTTCGCTTCAAAAGATCTCCATTCACAACATCTGCCACTTCATCGAGGTCGGGCGAACCCATATCCTTCCACATTGGTAGTGCCCATTCTGGGAGTTGAATCTTCTGTTGCTTCTTCGCCATGTTAGGTGGTGCACGGCGAGGCTACTTGAACCTCGCTCTTGCAAAAGGTTGACCGCAATGCACGAAAAGTCGAGTTTTGGGGGTATGCCTTCTTGAAGTGTGGGCGACCGGCAGAGATTGAGGGAGGAAGATGAAGGTCTCATGGCGAACACTTCCAACCGTTCTTCTCGAGGATGAAGTGCTCGATAAGGCGTTCTCGAGAGCGAGAAAAGCAGCCGACAGGGTCGACGACTCAGATCGGATTTTTCGGGTTCGCAAACAAATGAGCCGCATGGTCCAAACCGCAGCAGATGTCATTGCGACAACATTCACCGATACCGTGAATGTGTGGCCTTCACTTGACCAATCTCCTAAGTTTGACGTGGCGATGATTGACGCTTGTGTTGGCTGTGATGATTACCGACACCACCTCTCAATGCTGCAGTGGGCTTCCAAGCAGGTCCTCAACATCGCCGGCCAAAACAGCAAGAAGATTATTCGAACTGCTCGCACCGAACTCATGCACGATGCACGCAAAGAAGCCTATGGCCGGATTTCATCGATCATGCGGCGGGTAAAGCCATCCTTGATTTGGCTCAGTGACGCTCGTGAAACACTCAAGCGCTTGCCAACCATTGACCAAGTGCTCCCCTGTATCGTGGTCTGTGGTGCGCCAAATGTAGGGAAGTCTGCCTTTATTTCAGCGCTGAGTTCAGGGAATATGGAGGTCAATCATTACCCCTTTACGACCAAGCAAATTCACGTTGGGCATTTCACGCATCGGAGATTACAGTACCAAATGGTCGACACACCAGGTCTTCTTGACCGTCCAATGACAGCGCGTAATACCATTGAACTACAAGCGATTGCTGCTCTTGAGCACATCGGTTCAATCGTTCTTTTCCTAATGGATGAAAGTGAGGCATGCGGCACTTCCCTGGAAGAACAGATGCATCTGCTCGAAGATGTTCAGGCCATGTTGCCAGGCACTGACTTGATGATTGTGACATCAAAAGCCGACTTATTGGAGCCTCTCCCCGAAATGTGGGATGAGGTCGCCGAAGCAGAATCCATGTGGCGCGAAGAGGGTTCAGAAGGCACGCCAGATCTCCCTTTACTGATGGATCCCAAGGGCCGTGTGACGATGTCCGCCACAGAATTTGTTGGGATGGACGCCATGAGAATGGAAATCATTCGGCGAGTCAAAGACGCTCGCCAAATCGATCCAATGGCCCTACCAGAAGGCTGGTATCGGCGAGATCAAGATTGAACTTACATCTGCTCAATTGGAGCGATGCCTAAGCCTTCCATGCCCGTGCGCATCAATCGACGAGCCACTTCCGAGACTTGGAGGTTGAAGGTGTTCACTTCCCCGTCAATCACAATCATGCAGTCCCGATAAAACGCATTGAAACTCGTTGCGAGGTTCAACAACTGATTGGCAAACAGGTGAGGGCGACAATCGTTGACAGCCTTGGCAAGCACGTCATTATGCACTGCGATTGAACGAAGCAAACCAACCATGCCGCTGGACATTTCAGTTGGAAGGGAATTGAGGACCTTCGACATTTCGGCATCCACATCAACGCCCTCTGATTCACATCGCCTTACGATTGAGCAGGCTCGCACATGAGAATACATGACGAAGGGAGCAGAACCGCCCTCAAAGGCCAACGCTTCTTCCCAACGGAATGTGAAGCCCTTTTCAGGGCTCACTTTGATGATGTTGAAACGGACTGCGGAGGTACCAGCAGCGTCTGCGATGGCCTTCACTTCCTCTTGCTCGTAGTCAGGGCGCAGGACACGGACCACAGCGGCTGCTTGTTCAGATGCCTCCTCCAACAAGTCATCCATGAACACGACATTTCCTTTTCGAGTTGACATTTTACCTTCTGGGAGTTTAATGAAGGAGTAGAACATGACTTCAGGTACTTTTTGTCCAAGTTCTGTGAGGGTCATGCCGACTTGTTTTGCTTGCAGTTTGTGATCTTCTCCAAGCACGTTGATCAGATCGTCGCACTGTTGCCACTTCCACATGTGGTAGGCAATGTCACGGGTGGCATAGAGCGAGGAACCATCGCCTCGTCGGAAAAAGAATTCTGTTTTACCTTTGAGCCCACGAGCCCCCAGATCGAGGTACTCAGCCCCATTGTCAGCAGTTCCATGAATGTCAAATCCTCTGAATTGTTCCATGAGTCGACTGACGTCACCATTGGTGACGAAGATCGATTCCTTGGTAAAGGTATCAAAATGAATGCCAAGGCGTCCTAAGGTGGTGAGCATTCCATCCAAGACGGGTTGATAGGCTGCTTGGAACTCATCCAATACATCTTGATCTCCATGTTCACTGGCATGGACCATGCGCCCGATTTCTTGCTCAATGTCCTCTTTGTCTTCCCGTTCTTGGCGAATGACTTGAGCTGCTTGATACCAGCGAACACGTTCATGGTCAGCCTTTCCCTTCCATTTTGGATTGAGTGCTTCTCGACCTTCGAGGGTCGCTTCGACTTCTTCATGGCTGAGGTGCTTTAAGGCCCAAGCAAGAACGCCGACCTGTTTCCCCATATCATCAACATAGTATTCAGCGCGAACTTCATTCCCATACAAACGATGAAGGCGGACCAATGAATCTCCCAAAATAGCATTGCGAGCTCTCCCTACGTGGAATGGACCATTTGGATTAGCCGAGGTATGTTCAATCAAAACTTTGCGTCCAGTGGGTTGGCATTGACCGAATGGGTAGCCGTGTGTCTGAGGGGACTGAAGAATTGTGCTTGCAAGCCAATTTGGGTTTGCTTTGATGTTGAGGTAACCACCAACAGCGTTCACTTCGCCAACCGCTTCGTGAGGGGCCATTGCTTCAGCAACGGCTTCGGCGATTGCAGGTGGGGCTTTGCCGAGTTGTTTAGCGAAGGGAAAACACGGCAATGAAAGATCGCCTTGATCCAATTCACGAGAGGGCGCGAGCATGCTTCTCCAATGTTCGTTGGTGATGCCGACTTGGGTAAGGGCTTGTTCAATCAAGGGTTCAACCACTGCCTTCAGGATTTGCATACGTCTCACCTCACATCATTGGGTAACGGCACAGTGCAGCAAGTCCTCCAAATCCATGGAGAAGTTGCGAACCTTCTTCTGTGTCAATTGAAATATAGATGATTTCTGTGTTGCTTCGCTCAGCCATTTTGCCAAGTTCATCGATGAGTGAGATGTTGCTTAGTTCCTTGGCTCCATCGCCTGATGCCTGACACGATGGGCAAGAGGGAAGGGATTCCATTCGTCCAACCGATGCTGTCCATTCATGCTTACAGGAGCCACATTGAAGTTCAATGGTGCTTTTTCTCAACCCTTCAGAAATCAATAACCGGTCGATTGCACCTCGCTCAAGAGCATCACGCACCATCATCTCCCCGTAGGTTGCTCGGGGCGAGGCTTTGATCAACTCTGAGAGGAATTTGGTCATGATCTGGCGCTCCGCATCCAGTTCGATTTCCCCCATGAGAGCTCCAGCGTTTTCGACAAGTTCACGCACTCCACTTTCGTTTGAGTAGCCGACGTCAAAATGCGTTTTTGCCAAACGCTTTGCCACTTCATGATGAAAGTAATCGTTCTTGACTACAAAGTCCTTGGTCGCACCAGGACCTCCAACAATAATGGCTTGGATGTTGTCTAAATTTGGAAGCCAATAAGAACACGCGTGTTCAGTGGCGCGCTTGAAGAAATTATGTGCTGCCTCCTCAATCAATCGCTCGAACCGTTGTGCAGATTGACCACCTTGACGGTGCTTACCCATGATGTTTGAAACGAGGTGTTCTTGAACATGGATGCGTTTTCCCGATGCGATCCCATAAGCTGCTTCAGAACGGTCAATCACAAATAGGCCGTAGGATTTTTTGTCAACCAACATGTCCTCAAGTTGAGTCAATTCGAACACTGAATCGCACCTGTAACGGAAAGACATGAGCGGTTGAGGTGGTTCTTCAACCACCACATTGACCATCCTGTTTTTGTTGTTTCCAATGATGATTGAGCCAACGAATATCGCGAGACCATTTTCGCCTGGATTTTTGTATCTTGAGAGGGTTGAGATTGCAGATTCAATGGCTCCCTGGACATTTTTTCGCGTGCCCTTTGACTTGATGTTTGCAGCCTGCCCGTGCTCGTTTTGTAGCAATGAACGAGCATCCGAGATGTGCCGATCTGGCGGGATGATGAGGGTCACCAGTTCGGTTCCAAATCCTTTCATCTCCCTCAAGTCTTCAAGGGCGAGTTTGAGCCGGAGACGACGCGTGGCGAGGGTTGCATCGTCTGACATCGCTTGGCCTCCGTATCAAGGGCGTGGTTGAGGGGTCTTCAATTCTCTTGTGTTGGCTTGTAGTGAAAGGGCAAAGGTCGGCGCCTGTGTCGGGGTTGATAGGGATATACTCAAAGCATGAGCCCGCAACGAAGGAACGATGACCACTCGCCATGTTGTTGCTTTGGGAGGTAGCCTTCTCCGGCCTGAAGAAGCCGAACAGCGTACGGAGTGGTTTGGAAGGTTGCGACAATTGGCCGTGCACATGGAAGGCAACGGACGTCGCTTAGCTTTGGTCGTCGGAGGCGGCTTACCTGCGCGAGAAGGGATAACACTCGCTCAATGCTTGGTCAGTGATTCAAAACGCCTTGATGAGGTGGGTATTGCTGCAACAAGGCTCAATGCAACCGTGATTCAACAGGTGCTGTTGGACATTGGTTGCGATGTAGCACCGATGATCCCGACCACCACAACTGAAGCTGCCGCACTCATGGATGTCCACCACCTTGTCATCATGGGAGGGACAACACCGGGTCACACCACAGATGCGGTGGCTGTCGGCCTTGCTAGGGACACTGGAGCAAGTCACTGCATCATTGCGACCAACGTGAGCCATGTCTTTGACAAGGATCCGAGGCATCACGAGGATGCAGTTTCTTTTTCCACGATGAGTCTCGATGAGTTGGCAACAATCACTGGTATCGGTGAGCCGTTGGCACCTGGTGCATCAGCCGTGATTGATCCAGTTGCTGTGGGATGGGCAAAATCCTGCGATCTGCGTCTTGCAGTTCTCGACGGCAGGGATCTTTCTTTGCTTGAACAGGCCCTTGATGGCCAACCTTTTGATGGAACATTAATTACACCTTAGGTGATGAATATGGTTGATACAAAGAAAGTCAAAGAAAACATCCAGCGAATGACCAATAGGGTTGCTTCGGGCACCTCTGGAAAGGTTCAGCCACACAAGCATTGCAGAGTTTGCTTCCGGCCAATCAAACTCTCTGCTGAACCACGGGTTTGCTCAGACCAAGCATGCATTGATCGCAACATACGCGATGAGAAAAACGAACGTCAAATGCGAATTTGGATGTTTGTGTTTTTAGGCATCTTTGCCTTCAGTTTCCTTGGACCAATGCTGTTCAGGATGTTGTAGAATCAAATTCGTCTAACATTTCTTCTGAATCTTTAACAGAGACCGTTTCGGTAATACCAGCGGCTTTGATCTGATCGCCGAGGGCAAACAGTTCGGTGAATGCTTCTTCAATCGATTTCGTTTGTTTCAAGAATCTTAATGCAGGCCAACCGCAATCGATGACGCCCGGTTCATGTGTGCTTTCTTCGACCCATGCAGCGCATGCTTCACCATGGCAAAGAGCAGAGAAATTTTCCAAGTCGACCCAAAATGTCTGGCGGGTGCACACCGGACAGACTTTGCATTCAAGGGATGCCAGCACGGTAAGTCCGTGTTCCCCGATGACATCGATGTCCCACACCACGACAGAAGCAGAAACCAAGAGCATTTGATCGCTCTTTTTCAAAAAACTGCGCAGAACCTGCCATGCAGTCTCTTCTGTGCTAAAGCATCCCAGTGAGAGGGAATTCCCTCCTTCCTCGATTGCAGAGGGGACAAAGACACGCTGTATTTGCTCCGCCATGCAGGGTGGTTACGGCTGAGGTGCTTGAAGACTCCCTCAATCACGATGCCATTCAACCTCAATGACCGGAAGGCCACCGGGGTGCGGAAGTGGTGCATTTGGTTTCTCGACTCGAACATGAAGTGCGGCGACTGTTTGGAATGCTGCAATTTGTGCAATCACCTGTTCAGCCATTTCTTCCATAAGGGCAATGGGTGCTTGAGATTCCAACATGACGTGGTCAATTGCCAATTGGATGTCTGCATAATTCAGTGTGTTCGAAAGTTCGTTTTCGACTTTGGCCTTTGATAGTGTAGCCCACACTGTGAACACAAAGGGTTGTTCTTCATCATGCTCGAATGCATAATAGCCATGCTTAGCCATGACCGTGTAATGTTCTAAACCAACTCGGATGGTCATTGAATCCCTCACTCTTCGTCGCGCTCGTGAACCCAAATGAGATGGTAGCCAAATTGTGTTTTGACAGGTTCGGACACGGTCGCAATTGGATTGCTCCATACGGCTTCTTCGAATGGTCGAACCATTTGCCCCTTACGAAACCAACCTAAATCTCCCCCTTTTTGGCTTGAGGGGCAAGTGCTTTTCTTTCGTGCTAGTTTCTGAAAGTCCTTCAATTTCCCAATTTTGTCTTTCATCTGAACAGCCTCTGATTTTGAGGCGACAAGGATGTGGGATGCCCAAGCGCTTGGTGCGACCAT
>QQSI01000077.1 GCA_003602645.1 Candidatus Poseidoniales archaeon
ACGTACGAGGTCGGCGTTGAAGTGTGCGCTCCAACCCTTGCATCCGCAGGACTTGGCCCTGCAGTTGTTCTGAAAGCATACCTCGATGGCTATCCAAGAATTTCAGATTCTCAGATTTTGTCGACCAACGTCAATCACGTCTACTCCTTAGGAGCGGACTCTGAGATTGATGAAGACGATATGATGAACCTGAACGATCGAGATGTCGTGGCCGTGAACCCAGGACAACAACTCGTCATTCCAACCACGGTAACCAATTACGGAAACGGCCCAGACCGCTTCGATTACCGTTTGGCTCGCGTCACAGATCCGGCCGGTGTCGATGTGATTTGGGACATTGAAGTTCCACGAGAGAGCCTCGCAGAACTCAGCCGTGACACAGAGCAAGTGTTTGATGTCCAAATCAATGTGCCAGAGCAGGTTGAAGCGGGCGTTTACATGGTCGTCTTCCAAACCTTCTCCGAAGAATCCTACCCTGATGCCAGCGGTCGTTTGACCCGCCTGCGCTTCACACAAGAGATTCCGGTTTATGTTCAGGAGTTCTACGACATGCAGATCACAATGGATGACACCGTCGACAATGCGATTAAGACCTCGGCCCCAGGACGAATCGTTCGATTCGAAGTGAACATCACCAACAACGGTAACGTTCCTGATTGGCCAAAATTGGACAACCACACCTCTCAGCGCGACGGTGAAGCACTCATCTGGAACCAACTACCAGGCATGGGCACGCTCAGTGGCTGGAATGTCGAATGGCGTATGGTCAAACAACTTGGCACAGATCTCACTACAGAGGAAGTGTGCCAAGTCATCCAATCGGTTCCGGTTGAAACCGGTAATGAAGACGCCATGTTGAATCCCGATGTGGTGTTTGCCGATGCCATTGATGATCAGTGCATCTACGTGGAATCGATTGACAGTTACTACATGCCAATGATGGCACCGTACACGACTCACCAAATGGTGGCTATTGTTACCGTGGCCCCATCGGCTAAACTCGACACACGAAGCCTAGGCCTCAAAGTCGTGTCAAAGATGGGCAACATGGAAGACGGTGGCGATCATGATGATTCACCAGCTTGGGCCGGAGAGGCCTTGGACACAAACGAATTCATCCTCACTCTTCGCCTCCGCGCTCCTAACTTGGTCATCAAGGAAGTGACAGCATCCGTCACACAGGCGGATGTTGGCGAAACTATCCCGATTAAGGTGATTCTAGAGAACGACGGAAACACTCATGCTACGGACATTGAAATCATTCTCTGTGAATACTCGCAGACCGATGACAAAGATACCATCGCTAAAATCAAGGCAGATGGCTGCGAAGAAGAACGCATCGTCATGCGCCAAGTGGTCGGTGCTCTTCTCGCCCCAGATGCTTCAGAGGATTCGAAATCGATCGAACTTTACTTGCTCTACCCAGTGAGTGCAGGAAGCCACGGCGTCTATGTCGTCGTCGATCCACTCAATGAAATTGTTGAGACGAACGAACGCGATAACGTGCAAGCAGTTGCATCCTCACTTGAATCAGAGAACCCATTCTTGGATGTTGCTGGTGAAGTGGTCGGTAAGACTGCCCTTCCGTTTGCAGTGATTCTGCTTACCTTCGCTCTGCTGGGTGTTGTGTACCTTGTCGGTAAAGGTCGGCGGGACGACGTCAACAAGCGATTGGCCGAACAATCCTCACTCATCTCCGTTCTCGGAAATGAAGGGCTCGACTGAAGGTCTCAACGCTTGTTCAGCCTCTCATTGAGGTTGCCGAGCCAATAACGCAGTTCGCGCTTGTCGTCTGATGCGACAATGTGCCCTGCACGCTGAGCCAGTTGCCGTTCGAGGCCCTTGGTGACCTCATCAAGCAGTTCGTTCAATTGAGTTCGTCCGAGTTGAAGTTCCTGGCCCATGGCTGCTAAGTCAAAGCGGGCAACAGGTCGATCGATGAGGTTATGGACCATCGTCCGTTCTTCATATTGCTCGAAATCAGAGTCCACGCCAGCCGAGATGCGGTTTCGGATGTGTTGGTGCAATGAAATGAGAGCGTCCCGTTCGCGATCGAGTTTTTCCAACACTTCATTCACCTGTTGGATGTGAGCGATGCCTTCCCCGACAGAAATTTTCTTTCGCCCACCAATGGTTTGAACGACGCTTTCAACACCAGATGGCAATCGATTTGAAAGCCTCATTGGGCCACCAGGTGGCAATGTCCTTTGTTCACACGAAAAGAGATCGGGACCAAGATCAATGCGCAAAGAAAGAGACTGTTGAACGCTGTAAATGGTGCGAGGGGGCCCTCCCTTCTCGCTTGCCACCTTCATTTTCATCACAAATTCACCTCGTTCGAGTTCCTTCAGGTGTTTGACAATCGCTTGCTGACTCACCCCTAAGATTTCTGCCAATTGCATTGGGTAGTGAGGCTCCCTCACAAGACGTTCCAAAATTCGGCGTCGAAGCTTGTTTTGTAGCAGCGTTAAGACGGTATCGACATCGGTCACATTGCTCAACTCGAGGTTACCTAGACAAAGGCCCCATTTGAATGGTTCGACCAAACTTGAACCCACAAATCATGTTGACAAATCAAATCAAGTCAACGAAAAGATCGATCATTCTTTTCCAGCCAAGCAATGACAAAAGTCCAATGAAAAGACCTACAACCACCATGGACCATGCAGTGCTTTGAGGGAGTGTAGCCTGGTAATTCCAGTCAACTTCGAATTGCTGAAGGCTTTCAGCATCATCGCCACCAGCCACAAACCTGTATTCTCCACTGCTGGCTTTCCAGGTGAATTGTCCGTTTGATGTTTCACCGCCTGCAATGAGGTCAACAGCGTACTTGTCACATTCGTAGTAACCATCCCGCTCCGTGCATTTGGACGCTTCAGAGGCTTCTGCAATTCCAATCCAAACCCCTGATTTTTCCCATGTGAATTCAACTGAAACTTCTGCAAGGTCAATTTCTTCATCAAGGAAGAGGGTCTCTTCGGACATCCCCCAGTAGCAGGTCACCTCCTCTTCTTGGATGAATGGTAACCCATCCTCAACAGTGCATGGCGGGAGCATCGCGGTCTGTGTGGCTTCATCAGCGATTCCTTCCGAACCAATGAAAGCACCAATGATCAGACCCACAGCAAGTAGGAGGCTCAGTCCTCTCAGTATGTTGCTGATCATCGAATTTCCCTCAATTAGACCTCATCCCAAGCCTTCCAATCGCTGTTCTGTTCTGGCTTTTGTTCCACCTTTTTGACAGGCTGGACGTATGGTCTCGGGGTCTTTTCTTCCGTGGCCCGTACTGCATCAGGTGCCCCAGCATCCCATGAGGCGATGGTTTGCGTGTTTGGATCCTTGATTGGCACCACTTGTTTTGGTTTTGGCGCACTGTCAGCGAAGGGGTCAGCGACGTTTTTTCCTGCCTCTTCAACATCTCCGCGCATGAGCGCATAGACTTGTTCTGTGGTCAATAAATTGCCACTCATCACGCTCTGTTTTCCATCAACAAAGGTTTCGGTTTCGCCAAGCCCGGTGTCTGCGAATGGGGCATCGACTTTTGGTTGCAAGGGGTTTTCTCCTCGGGCAAATGCTGCCATCATTTCAGGTGTTATTTCCTGTGCTTGGCTCATGGTTCCGTCAGGGTTCATCATGACCACAGAGCTTGCAGTTTGCGTGGATCTGGAAAGCCACAGCACCACTCCCGCAAGTGGTAAGACAAGCAAGCCCATACAGCATGTAGCAAAACCAAGAAGCAGGCCGGGGCTCTCAAATGCGGCGTATTGGAGAGGGTTGGTGTGAACCAAATAGACCGTGTCATTTGAGCAGTCGGTTCCATCAATGCATGTGGTGTCAAGGGCGTATTCCGCTTCTTCAATCACCTTCCAACCATCTGTGATGATGAATGCGGTATCATCGCTTGACATAGGCGCCCAATCCGAAGCGCAAATCTTGTTTTCCAGCGGCTCGCTCACCCGCGCTGAACCTTCGATTTTTGTGAGGTTCACCTCAACGTTGTTTGCGCCCTTGATGGTCACGGCGAAATAACACCCCTCTTCCAGGGAAGCGACACCGCTTGCTTCGCCAGTGGTTTCCAACGTTGCTACGTTACGTGCGTCCCAAATCTCGTCAACAGCTGGTCCTTGTGAAGCGAGTAAAAATGCCCCAAGCACGAGCATGGCCGCACCAGCAATGGCCAAACGCAACGGCCATGGATTGCGGGCAGCCTCGACCATGGCGTGACCTCTTACTCTTCCCAAATGAATCCTCGCATCAAGCCAAACCAATCTCGGCGAGCTTTTCGGGGAGGTATGTTTCAGTCACGAAATCAAGACCGTATTTTGCCAAGGATTGCTGCTCAGCCTTCTTTCCGAGTTCGAGCATCGTGGTGATTTGATTCTGCCACCAACCATCGGCAAACCGAGGGTCGCTCAATTCTGCGTTAAGCGCTTCAATGTCTTTCTTTGAAAGATCATCATTTGGCAGGTCATATGCTACGATGTCGTCTGCAGTGATGCCGAGGTATGTGGCCGTGGGAGTGGCCAAATATTCTGAAATGTGAGCCGTTTTTATCGCACCATACGCAATGGAGGCGAAAATTCGGAAGGACCATGGATCGCCGTCAAGGAAGACGACAACTGGAAGATCCCATTCTTCACTCATGCGCTTCATAATTCGCCGTGTTGAGCGGGCAGGCTGGCCCTTGAGGTGGAGCAATCCACAGCGGAAAGCTTCATCAAATCCGTTTTCAATCAGACGATCGAACATACCACCTGTCTCGATTGCCATGATGAAATCAATGTCATTTTCCAAAAGTTCGATTTTTTCAGCCTCAACATTGTATGGCACACCATAACCGGAATCTCCAACATCGTCTCTGGCATTGATCCGCATCCATTCCCCGCGTCTGTTCCGCTCGCGAAGGGTGAGGTTTCCAATCATTCGCGCACCATCTTCCTCAGGGCGCAATTTGAAGTCTTCACGTAGGCACTTGGTTACGATTTCCAAATCTTCTGCCAAGTTATTTGACTCATTCTGACTCCCGAATTTTCCGAGACCCCATGCCTCTGAAATGTAATACATTTCTCTCAGCGTTGAAGACTTTCCAGCTTCTAACATTTCCTCGATGAATTCAACAATGTACAAGGCGCGAAGCAATTGCTTGGCCGAACCAAGGCTGGTCGCATCTCGAATGGATTGCTTCTTGCCATATTTGTAAACGCCAAGTTTTGAATCAAAACCGATGTTGTTTTTTGTCCGTACAGGCAAGGTCATGGTTGGGGGTTCACCTTTGACAATTCGGTCATACATTTCTCCAACAATCAGATGCATGGCTTGTTTTGTTTCTTCTGCTGTGTGTCTTCTTGCCATCATGCATCACCTCCAAACAGGGTTGTTTGACCGCTCGGTGGAGCAACGGTTGGTTCTGCAACCGGTTGCGAGAGTTGCTGTTCTTCGGCATCCTGCTCACTTGGTTCATTCAATGCCCGCTCCTGCCTTCGAATTTCCTCTAGGAATTTTTCATCCATCTTGCTGGCTCCAATCACATCTTGGGCACCGCGGAAGAAGACATCAGTTTCGGTCCAATCTCCTCGCTCAAGGCCACTTAGGCTGTACTTGATGACTGCGCGTTCACCCGGCTGTAGGGTCTCAAGTTTCCATGCCCAAACACCCGTTGCCTCCTTTCGTCCACCCGTTTCGTTACCGACCATAACCGCACCATTCTTCTCTGGCCAAGTGGCTAAGATCGTGTAGGCCCGCGTCCTGCTCGTATAATTGAACAGTGTGATTGAAACATCGGTTTGTTTTGTTTCTTTGTTCCAGACGGTTTCAGTTTCCGAGATCACTGCGGACATAATTTTTGTAATCGATCCTGCAAGATCAGGAACGGGTTTGCCGAGAATATCTGCTGATTTTTTGGCAATGGCTGGCAAGATGTCGTTGATGAGCTCGAATTTTTCCTTGGTCTTGGCCATTTTCTTTTTCTTCTCCAAGTGCTTTCGCAACCCGCGGCCCATTTCGAGCATGGCCTTCCGGGCTTCTTCGATCACTTCGCCGTTGTCAGCCAAAGCCTCTTTTGCTTCAGAAGTGAACTGGACGTTGGTGCTTGCCAGATGAACAAGGATTGCAGCGGGCCCCTTTGGGACCCCCTTCGCCCCAGGTTGATCCAATCCATATTGGCGCCAATCCACGCTTTCAATCGCCTTGGTCAACAGGCACCCACCCTGTTGATACATCAATGGGACTCGGTTGGCGAACCGAAGGATTTCAACTGGTTTATCCGATGGCATATTGCCGCCGAAAATCAAACCCACCTCGACCTGGTATGGGTTGCCTTGGGTGACGGCAGGGGCGCGTGTGAGGGTTGTGATGAATCTTGAATCAATGGTCTTTGATAGACCCTTCTTGATCAATAATTCCTCAATCGGAGAAAGGCAATTTGTGGGTGGATTAAGCAATTTCACGGGTTTCCCGTTGACGTTCCTTTCACCTTGAAAGGCTTCAAGAAGCGCTCTGATTTGGTCTGCATTGAGTGATTTTGGCTTGGTTTTTTCTTCAATTTCAGCAGCGACCAGCAGTTCCTTGCTCGCTCGTGCCGACACGCCTGAAAAGTTCATTCTTAGAAACACCGTCATTCGAGAGTCAGTGGATTCTGCAATCATGCGCTGCAATTGGCCGAGTTCAATCCCATGAGGGTGGGGCTTGATGCCTTCGACTTTGGTTGGAAGTCGTTCAGTGACCCTGGGCCAGTGATGAACCTCTCCTTCAGGGTCAGTGAATGTGATTTCAGCGTGGGGGTTGACGATGCTTGTCATGCGAAGGTACTGCCATACGCTTTGACGGCCTTTCTGGTATTTTGCCTTCATTTGTGCGGTGACTTCAGTCCCATGCTCCTTGGCTGTCCCGTCAGAGTTGTACCAAATTTCACGACCCTGGTTTTGCTTTGTGGCCTTGTTTTTTCTTGTGTCAAGGCCAATATCCACCACCGCTGCAGTGGGTTCACTTGCGATTTTTGAGCGTACATGGGTGTGCCGTCCGGTTGTCAGCTGGCAATACATGACCACGCCAGTAATGCCGATGCCTTGCTGCCCTCTTGATTGCCGAATGGCGTGGAACCTTGAACCAAACAGCAATTGGCCGAACACTTTCTCAATGCTCTTCTGGGGAATTCCTGGTCCGTTGTCTTCAACAACGAGTTTGATGATGTCTTTTTTGGTGTCGAGTTTTTCGATGGCTACCTTGATGGTTGGCAAAATACGTGCTTCTTCACAAGCATCGAGCGCGTTATCGACGGCTTCCTTGACAGCGGTGATCAACGATCGGGCAAGAGAGTCGAAGCCCAAGAA
>QQSI01000078.1 GCA_003602645.1 Candidatus Poseidoniales archaeon
GGAACCTCGATTCGTGTCAATTATGGCTACTCAACCTCAACATTGTGCACTTCGGGAAGCACGGGGGTGCAAACTTGGACCACTGCTCAATCAGGTCAAACCAAGACATTGAGTCCATCAGGCAATTACATGTGCCTTAGGGTTGAATTGTCAACCTCAAGTCCACAGAACACACCTTCGATTTCCAACATCAGCGTCGCACAGCACGCAGACGCACCAGAAGAAGCTGGAATCGAAATCGGTGGCCTGCTCGATCCCGACAAACCATACGATTGGACAACACCAACCTGTTGGAAGATGCCAGCCAGCAATGGCGCATTGATGGGACCGATAACCGTCACTCACCTTACTGTATCCGGAGGGGTCAATAACCTCCTCAAGTGCCTCAACGACCGTATTCCAGACACAGGTGCGGGAATTGCAAACCTCTCCATTGGATTGGTCTCATCATCATCGGGTCTTCTCGAATTGCAATCGTTCTCTGTCACCTACACCGTGAACACCATCAACCTCGATATCCAAATTCCCGTTGGCGAAATTCTTCATGAGCGACTGCAGCCTTACGAAGTGGTGACCCGACACATCATCGGTGAAGATGCAACAAGCATGGCTGAAGCAACCTTAACTTTGCAAACCAATTCCATTGCCAAGAACCCAACGATGACTTGGCAGAACGGTGATGTGTTCCCCGATCCAAACGATCCAGAAGACTACATCGAGATGGACGCAAGTTCATGGTCCGCTGAAAACAATGGTATTCTTGAGATTCACTGGATTTTCCACGTGACTTCAGAATTCCCAGATCAAAGTGGAGTTCGATTCAAGACTGGATGCTTGGACAACAGCGGCTCTGCTGGTTATTCACCGCTTGATTTGTTGAGCGATGATACAATGGAAGTCAACCGAAGCTTTGGCCTTGGTTGGCTCAAGGTCCGTGACAACGATGGCAGATTGACCATGGATGATGTCCCAGACAACTCTTGGGTTGCTGCAGGAGAAACCCTCTACTTCCAAGGAGCCATGTGGTTCCATAACACCGAAGATGCTCCAAAGGACAGTGCCTTTGACGTGCGAATTTCTCGCAACGGTTGGGTGGAGAGCACCGCCAGGGACACAACCAACAACAATGGAACCTTCTTCATCGGCATTGATCTACCAGCCATCGATGTACCTGAGGGCCTCACCTATGAGGTTCAGACCTACAATGAGCGGGATCCAACTCACGTCATGGCCTCGAACGCCGACTGGCAACGAACCTACAAGGTCGATGCAACAGCTCCCGAGCGAATGGCCATCTCTCCGCTTGATGACGGCTATGAAGCAGCAAGTTCGCAGCAAGAAATCACGATCATGGTCAACGATGATGTTGGCCACCCAATGACGCTTGACCTCATGTATTGGGTCGAAGCAGACCATGACAGCAACAGAAATGGTGAAGCCGATTTGGAAGAATACGCAATGAAGAGCGTGCACAACACAACTGAAGCCAAAAACAAGTGGTTCATCACCACCATTGATCATTCTCGAAACCCCAATATGGGTCGTGTTTCATACTATTGGCAAGGTGGCGATGAAGCCGGAAACCCTCTGTTTTACTCGATGGTTGGCGAGGATGATGAAATCTTCACTTTTGAATCCGAACATGGATTTGAGCATGACGACGCAACCTTCCGAACCCGAAAGGATTCTTCTGCTGTGTTCACCGGACTCGAGTGGGTTGGACACGAGGACAACGCCCCCATTTTTGCAGGTATGGAACAAGTCATTACGCTCGGATTCATCGATGCCAACACAGCCATCGATTTCGAGCATATTTCACTCGTCTTTGACTTTGAGGGGCCAAACCCATTGAGAGACGCTCAACGCATCTCATATTCTGGGATGAACGATACATTCTGGTCGGAAAGCGAATTCATTACCCTCATGTCCACCAGCACAATGCACCAAACAACAAACGATTCAGGCCTGCCTTGGATTCAATTGACGTTCCACTTTGAAATCGGCTGGGATTGGCCTGATGAAGAAATGGGCGATGTGGCGTTGATCTACAAAGAGCGTGGTTCTGAGTATGAAGACCGTATCCTGCTTTTGGAACACACTTTCCGAGTTGAGAACGACCTCATGCTCGCCCCAAGCGATTACCTCGTTGAAGACATCAGTGAACCGCGTACCGGCCAAGTCGCAGATGGCAGCCGAGTCCGCAAAGATGACCGCCTAGCCTTCACAGGAACCGTTGTCTACGAAGGCAGCAGCGTTCCTGCGCCTAGAGATGTCGGTATTCTTGTCGAAGTGTTTGATGGAGAAAAAATTTGGAGCGATGGCTCATTGACTGAGCAAGGTCATTACTCAGTCGAAGTACCGCTTTCCTCGGCAAGTACGCTTCAATCCTCACCAACCCGAACATGTTTGATCTCCATCACCAACATTCCAGGCCGTGGAGAGGACATGACAGGGACGTTAGTCTCAACCACATTGCAGGTGATTGTTGATGATGCGGCACCACGAGTCGTGAAGCGCACCAGCCCACTCAATGTCATCGACATTTCCGCAAATAATGATCTCACTTTTGTTCCAGTCGAATTCCATGGTACTGAAGATGCCGATTTGACTGGCTCCCGACAAATGGTCCACTGGGTGATGCGAGATGCGACACGAACCGTTACCATCGGTGCTGGTTCGACGCTCCTGGGCATGCAGCAAGACGGGCAGAATGTGATCTGGACTGGAGCCGTTGATTTGACCGACGATGGACGGATCACACCCCAAGCTGGTGATTTTGTCGGCTTCTATGTCACAGGTTATGACGCAGCTGGAAATCAGTTCCCGGTTGTATCCAATTCTGAAGCCAGCCCGGTTCCAGAACTTGCTGTTGATGATACGGACTTTGAGCGACAATGGATTCGCCTCGGGGCCGTTGGACCTGAATTGCGTGTTCGGTCGATCGATTTGTCAGATGACCACGTTGCACCAGGTTCGACAGTCAAAGTGAACGCACAAATTCTCAACACTGGAGGGGATACAAACCGATCGTTCAAGGTCAGTTTCTATGCAGGCGATGCAGAGAATCCATTCGATGAAATCACCCTTTCTGGTATCGATTCCAACGAAATCATTGATGTGGACACAACATGGAAGGCGGAAGATGTCGATCGAATTCGAGTTGTTGTCGACCGTGACAACCTTATCATCGAGGTGAACGATGACGACAACAGCGCAGAGCATTCGGTTGATCTTGCTTATCCAAAGTACCTCGGTTGGTTCGATTCGCCTCGTGAAAACCCACTCGCTTGGATATTTATCGTTACATCAATTCTCGTACTCATTGGCGTTGCAACCATCGCTTCACGTACAACCATCGATCACAGTGGTGGACTCTTTGATGAGGAAGAAGACTGGGACGAGGATGAAGATGAAGAAGAAGACGATGACGATTGATTGAAAGTCATCCGGTTTTCCAAGTCATCTGATGCGCTGATGCACTGCAAATCCTCAAAAGAGGTTGGCATGAGGACCACTCGAAGAGGGTGGGGAGACTATGTCTGACGTATTTTCAATCCTTGACGATCGTTTAGCGGCATCACTGAACGAACGTGGTTGGAAACCAACACCTGTGCAAACTGAGGCGCTTCCCTCCCTATGCGGCGGTGAAGACCGAATTATCATCGCTCCAACGGGCTCTGGTAAGACCCTCAGCGCCGTCCTCCCTGTGCTCCATCGATGCTTGACAGAAGCATGGGACCCGTTGGCAATCCTCTACATCACGCCTTTGCGAGCTCTCAATCGAGACGTGGACAGAAGACTAGAGGAAATCTCAACGGCCGTCGGTCTCAAGGTTGGTCTGAGGCACGGCGACACAACCCAAAGCGAACGAACAAGACAGACAAGAAAACCCCCGCACTTGCTTGTTACCACTCCTGAAACATTCCAGTTGATGTTCACCGGAAAAAACTTGAGAAAACTTCTGAAAAGCGTACGTGCTGTCATCGTCGACGAAGTTCACGATTTGGCTGCAAGTGAACGCGGCTGGCAATTGTCACTTGGTTTAGCGCGACTCGAGGCGCTTTCTGGGCAACGTGTTCAACGCATCGGTTTATCAGCCACGGTAGGCAATCCAGAAGAAGTCGCTCAGTGGCTTTCTCCTGGTCGCGGAGAAGCAATCATTGCCATGGGTGAACGCAGCACTGATTTGACAGTTGAGTGCGCACAACCACTGGCAGAAGATGAAGTTGGGGGGATCGAAATGGGCGTTACGCCGAGGGTTCACGCAAGTTTTCGTCGTCTCATCGAGGTGTTGAGAACGGAGCCTCCGTGCCTGGTGTTTGTCAACAGCAGAAACGATGCAGAAACCATCGCTAATCGATTACAAAGCATGGCACCAGACGTGCAAATAGGAGTTCACCATGGGTCATTGGCTAGAGACACACGCCAAGACATGGAAGACAGGCTGAGGGCTGGAGAGTTAGCAGGACTTGTCTGTACATCGAGCCTCGAATTAGGTATTGATGTGGGGAAAATTCAACGAATTGTCCAAGTCAAAAGCCCCCGTTCTGTGGATCGTATGCTCCAGCGGGTAGGACGGGCTGACCACCGACTTGGCGGAATTGGCAGAGGTCATCTCTTGGCATGGGACGCTGATGAGATCGCAGAAGGCGCCGTAGTGGCCCGAAAAGCGATGTTTGGTGAAATCGAACCGGTTCAATGGCGACAACGCCCAAAAGCAGTTGTGGCCAACCAGCTCGTGCTTATGGCACATTCACACAACGCCGTTCCCATCGACACTGCCACTGAAATCATTGGGAAAGCAAGTCAATTCGAAGGATGGGTGCGCCAAGACACGGAGGCCATTCTCAAGGTGCTTGCAGACAGTTGGATCATCCGTCATACGCCTGACCCAAAGGAAGTGCCGTGGTACCGTTGGCCTGCCAAAGTCTATGCCCTTGCCCAAGCAGAAGCTGCTGAGAAGAAACTCAACCTTCCTCAGGAACGCCCAAAGTACAATGTTCCTGATGAAGAAATCTCAAACGATCTCAAGAGCTTACAGGTCCCTGTACCCGCCCTATTTGCCAAGGGCTGGTTTTCCACTGCAGGTCGTACACGACAATGGGTGAGCAATCACCTTTCCATGATTCCAGACAAGCAGTCGTATCGTGTTCGCGACGCCGTAACTCGGAGGAGTTTGGGTAACGTCGATGAAGCGTTCGTCCTTTCACTCAACGACAGCGGTGAGGACGATGACGGCCATCGAAGGCAATTTGTCATGGCTGGCCGGACTTGGATGATCATCGACGCAGATCCTGAGCAATCAGAATTGCTCGTGACTCCAGTCTCGGATCAAGCAAATGCACCGCAATGGGTTGGTGAGTTGCCTCCAGTGCCCAAGGAAATCGCTCGCGACATTGGAAGGCTGCGAGGTTTAGTGGCCATGGACATAGGTGCCTACGAGACGCCTCCAGTCTTTGAATCAGAGGTTGTTGATGTGAATGGTATCTTTGCAGACCGTTTCTCGGCGCTCAAAGAACATCCAATTGATGATGAGGCCCTCGGTTTGCTTGCTGAAACCATCACCAATCATCTCGAGGTGACCGGCGTTTTGGCCACGGATCGAAAAATCACCATTGAGGAACGAGAGGACGCTATCGTCATCAATTCCTGCCATGGCTCAAGAATCAACGAAGCAATTGGACATTTTCTCATGGCAATGGCTTCAACAAAAACTGGAAAATGGGGGCGACTGGTCAACGAACCAACTCGAATCAGTCTTCAAACCGGTGAAATTCACGCAGACCATATTGTTGGATGGCTCACTGAAACCCCTCCTGATGCCCTGCAAGGATTGCTGAGCGTGACGTTACCAAATTCAAGACAGGTGCGCTGGAGGTTTGCGCAGGTCGCCAAAACATTCGGTATTCTTCGGCATGGAGTCGATCCACGAAAAATCAACCTCCAGGCATTGCTGCGGAAGTACCGTGGCACGGTGGTTATGGAGGAGGTGCTTGACAAGTTGTTCCACGAACGAATGGATGTGCTAGGTGCAAGAGATGTGTTGCATGCCATCCAATCGGGTTTAATCGAAATCGAAATTTCGCCGACCGGGCCAATGGGTGTCTCAAACCGCTCGAGTCGCGACTTGCTCCTTCCGAATTGGGATAACGCTGCAGTTCGTGAAAAGTTACGAACCCGTCTTGTCAATGAACGCGCGGTCTTATGCTGCCTTCGCTGTAAAAATGTTCGAAGGTTCAGAGTTGCTCGTTTCAACGAAATCGAAGGCATCAAAAAGTGTACCAAGTGCTCAGGCACTATGTTGGCTTGCGCTCGTGAAGGAATGCAAACGATGCTCGAAGGATGGGTTGCATCCGAGGATGAAAAAGACCAAGGGCGAATGATGAAAAACGCTGATTTAGTTCAAAGCAGAGGCTACGAGGCAGTTTTGTGCTTGATGGGGAGGGGTGTTGGTGAAGCAACTGCCCAACGCCTTTTGAGGCGCACTCAACGCAACAACACTGAAGGCCTGCTCGAAGCGATTCACAATGCAGAGATTGAATACGCACGAACCCGTAGGTTCTGGGGTTAATTTGGTGATTCTAAGGTATTGATGGCAACCGAAGCGGCAACAACATCGCCATCTTCCCACCAATCAACTGCGATGAAGGTCGGTCGCTTGCCATGTTGAATCCAGCATTCTTTCGCTCGTTCAATCAAGAAATCGATGTTGTTTGCCTCATCCCCTCTGCTCGGATCCGAAAGACCGAGTGGACCTCGCAGCCAGTTGTTCATGTGATAGACCTCTTGTTCCGGATCGCCTCGAAGTGGATCGCAGTTCATGTCTTCAGTGTTCTCTTCGGCAAAATTTGTGGTCCAACTGTGGGTCAAGAAATCATGCACCCAAGGATGTTCAGGATCTGCTGATTGTTCCCAAAACACAACCAGTGGAGTTCGATCCTCAAGCATGGTTGCGAGGGTTGGCCATGGTTCATTCATGGTGTGATAGAACACCAAATCATACAATCCTGACTGTTCCATCACTGCTTTGAGATGGTCGGCTTGGACATAATTTTCCACCAACAAAGTCACCACATCGTTTGGTGCCTCTTGCATGAGAGCGTTGAGTTGTGAAAGCCAAGACACTGCATTGACGGTTCCATACGTACAGGGGCTGAACCCTCGATCATCATCACCGTGGCATAGGCGAACTGTTTCGACCCGTTCATCACCAAGAACCTCGTAGTGAGTGTCAATCATGAACGCACGGATCCCGGCGTTCCATTGTGCTAACAGACCAGTCTGGTGGTTTGCCGCCGGATAGTAAATCCCATCTTCATGGGTTGAAAACGCATTGTGTGTTTCAGGAAATGTGACATCGTCGTAGGTTCTGTCGCACAAAACAACCATTCCATTGCACTCGGTTCCATCCGGGATTGGTTCCTCATCATTCACAGCGGTGCGGGGTACCGTCGGGGCTACGCACCCCGAAAGAAGCATGAGCATGATGAGGCCACCTGCGACAACCTCTCCTCTCATGGAACTCCCTTGGTGTAAGGGTGCATGAAACCCTCGGTCGGGCTCACTCAGGTTGAGGGTCTACGGTGCGAACCAGAACGCCTGCTTCCTTTAGCATGCCATTTGAAGTCTCAAAATCTTCCAACCAACGCTCAGGTATTTCTTGTGGTGTGGGATACACGACCTCTTTGATGCCAGCTTGTATCAGCGAACGAGCGCAACGTGAGCATGGCGGCCATGTGACAAAGGCGGTGTTGCCCTTGAGCGAAACACCAATGCGTGCAGCATGCATGATTGCGTTTTCTTCAGCATGACAAATCAGCGGATATTTTTTTGCTCGGTCTGTCAAACGTTCGTCGTCGTCGCTGATGCCACGTGGAAAGCCATTGAATCCTGTTGAACGAATCTCTCTGTCCTCGCCAACAACCACACAGCCCACCTTTGTCGAGGGGTCTTTGCTCCATCCAGAAAGATGGAAAGCGAGGTCAATAAATCGCTGATCCCACTTGTCACTCATTCGCTCACCGCTCCGCACACCAAGCAGCGTGCTATCATCCCTTCGCCAGCAGCGACAGGTGGCCATCTCCGTCTAAGCCGAGTGCTTCGAGGAGATTTCCCTGTAAATACAACGAACCAAGGCTGACCACCAAGCCAACTGATGATGGAGGATGTTGGAGGAGGGTCTGAACGGCATCATTGGGTAATTTGAT
>QQSI01000079.1 GCA_003602645.1 Candidatus Poseidoniales archaeon
CGTTTGCAAGAATGGAAGAACGAACAACGTGCTCACCAATTGCTCAAGGTATTGGGCGAAAAGGTGGGATGGAGCCCAGAGGAAATTTCATCCTCTGGCGAGGAACTGAGCGACGCCTTTGGCGGATTGTATTCTGCGTTCGAAGAAGCAGCAATGAATGAAGGTGCGCTGCAAGATGCAGGATTTGAAGGGGACTGGCTGCAACCTTTCATCGAAATTGCGGTTGAGAACATCATTCCTCCATTTGTCGAAATCCGTGGCACGCTCACCTTGAGCATCAACGCAACCAACGGTGTTGATGTGATCCGTGAAGCATTGCTTGCCGCAGAAGCGTTCTCTTCTCCAGAGGAGGAAATCGAAATCACCTGCCATTACAACGGCGCCCCTGAGTACCGTTTGGAACTCAAGGCTCCTGACTTCAAAACCGCTGAGTCATTGTGGGAACAAGTCACTTCAGCCTCGGTCGATTATGTCGTCGCATCTGGCGGCGAAGCTGAAGCCTATCGAGAGTGAATCACGCACAATGAGGGGAACACATGGCTCGACAAATCCTTCAACAGTGCAAGACATGCAAAGCATGGTCATTATCCACAACCTGTTCTTCGTGTGGTGAAGTTGCTCAGGCAGCAGCACCTCTCAAATGGTCCCCGGAAGACAACAGAGCAACCATTCGCAGGAAGATGTACGGTGTAGAAACCCCTGAATGGGTCGATGGGCTCGCCACACTCCCTTCCCTTCAAGACATGAAAGACACTCATGTCGCTCTCGAAGAAGAGTGAGTTCTCGCCTTCTGAATCCACCGCCGAAAACAGGCCCAGGAGCCTTGGTTCAATGTCAAACATTATAGCGCGGCGCGATTCGTTCGAGCGTTTATGGGATTGCACATCGAATGGAGAAAGCAGCCCAACATCCTCGGCGATCATCGCATGATGCTTTTCGCCCTTCCAGGGGTCGGTAATGTGGGGAAAGCTGCATTGGAGGGTTTGACTCAAGCCAACCAGTGCACTGAGTTGGTGCGCTTCCACCATACAGCTCTACCACCCCTTGCTGAATTGGATGAAGATGGGCTGCTCACCCCGCCACACCTTTCTCTTTCGGCTATAGAATCATCTACTGGAGTCCGTATATTGACGCTCACAGGCACCTCTCAACCGCTTGAACCGGAGCATCAAGGTAGCTTGGCACATGAACTCACAGCATGGCTTTCTCAACAAGGTGTGAAGGAATTGTATGTCTTGGCTGGCCTGATGGATGCCCCAACACGAAAGGAATGTTTCATCGTCCCTTCGAGCAAACAGCACCGCATTGAATTGGAGTCGTCAAGCGTCGATGTTCGAAGGGATGAGCCACGCTCTGGAGCGATTGGGCTTGCTGCATTGATGGCATCACTCGGTCCATTGTACGACGTTCAGTCCTCTTGTGCAATCGCAACCACTGTCGGCTCAAGCGGCGATGTGTTTGCATCACAGAGGTTGCTTGAAGCCCTTGACGGCTGGTTTGATCTTGGCATCGCCTTGCCCGCAGATGCTCAAGCAATGCTCTCTGAAAAATTGGCCTCACTCGCCCCTAAGAGCAAGGAAGATTACGTCGCAGAGTTGACCGAATCGCCCGATGCTTTCTACATGTAAGCGTCGAGAGAATGAAATGGGTGTATTGGCGCCGAGAGAGAGATTTGAACTCCCGTGTCCAGGGGACAGTGGATTTCGAATCCACCGCAATACCGGGCTATGCGATCTCGGCCGCATTCTTGGCTCTAGCGCCACCGTCATAAGCATGGCGCCACACCATGCCGCCATGCAGGTTCGCTTCCATGGCCGAGATCACAACATGGAGATTGAGTGCGATGAAGGCACTTCGGTGCGAGAGGCGCTTGCAGCGGCTGGCGTTCTTGCCTCGACCGTGATTGTCAGTCACGATGGCGTGGTTCTTCCGCATGCAACCCTGCTCAATGCAGATGTTTCCCTTTTGGTCACGACCGTATCATCTGGTGGTTAATCACCGCGATCAACTCGGTGGGTGATCTGGATTTTCGAATTGCGGTTGATCTGGCCTTTGACATCGATGGCCCATGCATCCAGGCTGATGTTCGCGGCCACCAGAGTATCTCCAATTTCTGCCAAATCGTATTGGGGCCCCCAATCTGCAGCCCAACCTTCGATCTTCATCGAACCAGTTTCATCAAGCAGCATCATGCCTTTCCTGTGCCATGGTTTCCCGTTGCGTCCAACGCCTTTCTTTTCAAACCGGTAGACAAGGTTGCCAGTCACGTTCCATCTTGCTCTGAAGTCGAGCAGCGTTGTTTCAATGTGCTCACTGTCTGATGCGTGAACAATGATGGCGTGTGGATCTACCTTCAATTGTAATTCGCCCTTGTAATTCGCAGATGGCACCACGCCATCCAATTTCACTCGGTCCCCTTTGGCCAGGCTCGGGGGCCATGCAGGCTCTCCGTCTTGATGGGTGTCGACCAGCAATTGAATGTCTGCAAAATGACCATCTTGAACGACTTTTATTTTCGGTCTTTTTCCCTCACCACCACCCAAGATGCTGAACACTTCTGCAATCAAGGTCATCCTAGGTTCTAACCGGTTCATTGGTGTCAAATCGTAGGAAGCGGTTGACCCGGGCAATTGAACATGACCACCATTTGGCAACGCTGCAGGCCCTTGACCACCAGGGCAAATAGCCTTCCAATCACATGTGTCACAACGAAGGGTGCCCGGTGCTTCTGTTGGCACGCCGCCAGATGAAAAACCACGCATTGGTGATGGTTCTGGAGGGCATTCTTCCATTGAAGGGACTTCTGCTTTCAATTGTTTCCAGAGCTCATTGAGATTCGCCTCCATGGCGTTCATTTCCTCCTCTGAAGGCACCGGGATTTGTTTGATAGCGTCGGCACCTAAGTACCAAATCTCAAGGTTGTCGACCTGCTCATTTTTCCCATGGGTGATCCACCAAAGCATGGCATACATCCGTAATTGCTCGACGTAATTGCCTGAGCGGTCACCTGCACCAACACTGGCTTTGAGGTCAACAATGTTGATTCGCCCATCCCAACGATAGACTAAGTCATACTCTCCTTGGAACCAATGCTCTGGATGAATGGCGTTCATAGCAAATTTTCCTGCGTTCGGGTCAACAAACCACGGACGGGCAATTTCCCAAGCCTCAACGAGGGCGACTGCACCTTCTTGTGCGAGTGGGTGACGCAAAGGTAATTCGTAGGCCCTACCGTCTGGAGAGGGCCAATATGGCCTCTTTCCTAACCGCCAAGCATTCAGCCCCGGTCCTCCTTTGGCTTCAAAGCAACGTTCAACCTCTGCAAGATGCATCTCTAAGCCGTTGAGGCACATTGACATGCAGCGTTCAGGATCAACGCTTGACCAATCACCAGCTTTTCGTTCATCTTTTTGCCATTCGATTTCCATGGCGTGAAGGGCCAATGGCAGGTGAATCTCGAGACGTTGCTTCGCCCAATCACGCAGGTTTTCCATCGTGTTTGGCCATTGATTCACGGGCAAAGGCAGCAAACGATCCGCAGGCCACACTTTGTCGACATCTCGACTCGGCACACCTGATTCATCCAGTGGAATGTTGGAGAGCGTGTCTGCTGCTGCGCCTGCGACAAGCAAAGCAGGTGATTCTTGCAGCATTCGGCAAAAGGCCTCTTCGACCGCCCGACCCACAAAGAGGACGGGGATTTGTGGCATCTTGAAGCGCCTCACCTTCTCATAATACCACAAACGTGGGCAGGTTGTGTAGGCATTGACTTGACTGGCACTCAGGCGATTGTAGGGACCGATGGAATCCACTTCAGGAACTGCGAGGCGGACAGGCATACTGCTATGACCCTCACCGACGCTTCTTAAACTCTAAGATGAAGGCGGAGATGTTTTGACGCTCAAACGAGTTTTGCGTGTGTCCATGCGAAGTTGTGGTAAACCCGCCCTCCAGCCAAGTTCTGCCGCCATCAGTTTGATTTCATCGCCCGGGCGGATGGATTCCATTTGACCTGTGATGCTCGAACCAAAGGCTGCAATTTCAACAACATGGGAACCATCCCAAAGATGCATGGCAAGCATGGTCCAAGGTTTTTCATCCAAGCGCACACCGGACCTCTTTCGCAAACTCAACACCACACCCTCGACGTTTGCACGGGTGCGCAAAAGACCCAACCGAGTGAGGTGTTCATCGAGGACCTCCCCCTTTTTCTCAAAGATAGATTTGGCCTCTACGAGGGTGCAAATTTTACTTTTAGAATCGAGATACAAACGCGGTGTACCGCGCCAAACCCCTGGAAGAGCATTGAGGATGACAATGGCACCGTTTGGGCCGTTATGAAGATGAGGGAAAGAGCCCGGTTCGCTCTCCTCAACCGTCAGTTGGGCGCCACCCGACATCAGCATAGCACCTAAAACTGGCTCGCTGAAATGATTTGGAAGCGGGCCCCAAGCGCCAGTAAATGTCCCCGTTACATTGACACGGTTGGGTATTGAAGAAAGCGGTTGGCTTGGTGAAGCAATAGATTGTGAGCGAATTGGCGTGATGGTATCGAGTAGATCTGTGTTTACGAAGTTCCCTTCTTCATCGGTTGTCAAGCTGCACCAATGGCACCCAGCGGCCTCACCATCGCATGCCTCACCAGGGAGAGCAGGCAAGGCAACCGGTCCCGAACCCATGTTTTGCATCGCTTTATTTGTTGCAAAAAATTCCTCTGTCATCGATGAGATTTCTTGTTTTGTAGGTGCCTTGAATTCAACACGGTGTGGTCCAGTGAGGTACCATCCTTCCATGGAAGCAACCAATTCACCGTGGTGAGTTTCATGCCAAAGCCATGCATAAAACCTCAACTGATGTTGAAGCGACGCCGCGAATCGAGAGGTGGGATCCCCTGATTTGATGTCGACCAAACGAAGACTACCGTCCCACCTCAAGACAAGATCCAGTTCTCCTGCCGCCCATCCATCGGGATGATACAAGCGCTGAGGCTGATGAACGCGCGGGTCCTTTACCCATGGACGTGCGATTTCCCATGCTTCATGCCACGCAACTGGCGCTCCCTTTTCCAACCAAACCATCGGCTCATCAGTGGCCCAAGTGCGCATTCCAAAACTTCGAACTTTACCAGGCACAGGGAACCTAGGTTCGTCACCCCAAGCCGGAGAAGGAACTTCAAACGGGCTGTTTCCACTTCGGTATTGTTCGAGGTATGGGCCACCGTTTTCGTTGTAACATCGGTTGACTTCTTCCATGAAAAGAGTCAGTCCTGCTCTGATTTTCCCTTCCAATGACTCGACCAACACATCGTCCCATGTGGTGTGCTCTGCGTGCCACAATGAGTCTTCCCAAGCAGCGAATCCCGCATCATAAGCACGCTGTGCAGCTGCGGGAACCTTTTCGCTGATCCAATGACCGAGTTCTGTAAGTGAGTTGATACTTGTTCGGGGACGGTGCATCAACAAACCACACAACTCATCTTCAATCACGATGCCCAAAATTTGCGAGGGCGAGGTTGGACCAGAAAGACCGAGTTTGGAACCGAGAAACCATTGCCGTTGGCAACGGAGAAAGGTCGTCAGGCCGCTCGCTGAAATTCTCGACCTTGAACGCCCCAATGGTCCTCCAAGTGGGGGAACTCCAACTGGCATAATTCATCCATCCTCGGTCAGTGATTAAAGGAATAGTAATCCCCAGAGGTGCGTTGTTCGCGGTCTTTTCTGCTTGCGGATTTATTGATTCTTGGACGCTTTGAATCATGGTCCCTTCTGAAGGTCACGTTTACGCCTTGGAGAAAACGATTCATTCCTTCTTGTAATTTGAATGGGCCCTCCGCCTTACCATAGGTTCCTCCCTCGCCTTCAAAGACGAGCAACGAATCACTGACGATATCGATAAAGTACACATCGTGATCGATTACAAATGCTGATTTTTCATTTGCTTCCATGGTTTTTCTAATGGCTTTTGCAGCCTCCATACGTGCGTTTGCATCCAAGTGTGCGGACGGTTCATCCAACAAGTAAAGGTCGGCTTCGCGGCCAAGACAAATCGCAATGGATACGGCTTGTCGTTCACCACCGGATAATTTCTTCACTCGCTTTGGAAGCAATTCATCGATTCCAAGAGCACGAATGACATTGACATTGAATTCGCCACTTCGCCACCTCGGACCGATTTCACTGTCGAGCCAAAGTTGCACGCTTCCATCAATGTCAACATCGATGTGTTGTGGTTTGTAAGAAATTGATGCGTCTGAAGTCACCCAGCCTTCATCATACTCGTGTTCGCCTGCTAGGACCTTGATCATGGTCGACTTACCTGTTCCATTTGGTCCAACGACGCCGACCACTTCCGAACGATGAACGGCACCTTCACCTGTGGCGAGTGTAAATTCACCAAGCGTCTTGCCAAGGCCTCCCCATGAGACCACTTGTGAACCAAGTTCTGCAACACGGTCGCTGTGGTTTAGGAATTTGATCGGTTTGTCACGAATCCTGACGTTTTGCTCCGGAAGAAAACCGTCGAGGTAGGTGTTGATGGCTTGCCTGGTTGAGCGGGCTGGTGTGAAAATACCGAACGCTCCCTTCTTGCCATAGACAATGTGAATCAAGTCGCACAATACGTCGAGGACCGCCAAATCGTGTTCAATGACAATGACCCTCTTTGTGGTCGAAAGTTCCTGAATGATGCCAACAATTCGCATTCGTTCGTGAATATCAAGATAGGATGATGGTTCGTCAAAGAAGTAGACATCCACGTCCCTAAGCAGCGTGGCGCAAATCGCCATTCGTTGCAATTCACCACCGGAGAGTTGTTGAATGGTGCGATCCAACAAATGATCAATCCCTAATTTCTTGGTCATCTCTGTGAACATATTCCGCTCGTCGACCTTCATCAACAGGTCGCGCACGCTACCTTTCACTCGTTTTGGTAGACGGTCTACGTTCTGAGGCTTGAGGGCCACTCGGATTTTTTCAGCTTTAACAGCAACAAAGAAATCCCGAAGTTCACCTCTTGGAAGGGATTCAATGACTCCATCCCAATCAGCTTCCTTGTCCATCCAATCTCCAAGATTAGGGACAATCCGGCCCGAAAGTGCGTTGATCGCAGTTGATTTCCCCATGCCGTTGGGCCCAAGAATACCAACTACGCTCTCTTTGGAAGGTGTTGGCAAGCGGAATAAACGAAACCCGTTCATTGAATAGCGATGGATCATATCCGTTTCGAGTTCGCTTGGCAACTGCTCGATGATCAAGGCATCATGCGGGCACTTGTTCACGCAAATTCCACACCCTATGCATAGGCTTTCGGAGATGTGAGGTTTGCCTGTTTTGTCATCCAATATGATGCATTCCTGCCCGTTTCGAACCGGGGGACAAAAAGCATGGCATTCGTCGTTGCATTTCTTCGGTTGACAACTGTCTTCCTTTAGAACGGCCACTCTCATTGTCTTCCCTCCTTGCTCCGATGAACTGTTGTGAATGTATTGGACTTATGGAACTCGCGCCCAAACAACACGCCGAACATGCATTCAGCACGAAATGGGCCAAGCCCAATTCGGTTTCAAATGAGACCCTTGAGGTGCTCGTGACCCTTGATGAGGCGAACGGTGCATGGGGTTGGGAACTTCATGCTGGCCTTGCGCAATGCATCTCGGGCAGTCAGGTAGTATTCTGGGTGAACTTGAATGGAGATCACACGTTGTCCACGCTTGACCCGTGCAGCGGTTCCGACGTTCTTTCCGAACGCACATCGCATACCTTGGGAGACACGGTCAGCACCGGCCCCAGTAGCTTGCTTGTTTTCACGAAGCACGTGGTGAGGGAAGGTGTGCACTCGAAGAGCGTAGCCTTGGGCTCCCGCTTGCTTACGGATGGTTGAATTCGAAATAACACGGGCTGCTTCAAGCGCAGTGTGACGGATTTGCACGTTGTTGTCAGCGCGCAGTTCGAGGATGACCGGGAACTTCCCCGTCTCAGCAGCAACACGGTTTCCGACGTGGTACTGGTGGATTCTGTTGTTCGGGACACCACCGATAAACTTGCGTCGGGTGTACGCGGGTCCCTTCAATCGGCGATACATGGATGCAGGTTTGCGTGCCATAATGAACTCTCCAAGCAACCCTGCGACCGATGGTTCCTTTATCATCCCTCCGCCTCAGCATTTGCCGGCCACAACGTGTCAAGGTCGAACCTACGGGCCCATTGTGAGGGCGACGAAAGCATTCATGTGCTCCATTCGTTTCCTTGTTTCATGGCGAAGGGCTGGCGAGGATACCTTGAGGAGGAATCCGAATACCAGTGGGTTGCCATGGCTGGATTTTTTATTTTCATCCTTCTTGGCGCCGTGGCCATTCAAGGCACAACCAATCTACCCGGGGTAGCAGTTGGAGCTCAGGGGGCGTCCCATGATGGGGCCAGAGTGTTGAATATCGTCTATTCTGACGACACATCCTTCACTGCCCAGATCGTGACAACAGACGGCACCGACTTATACCAACAAAACGGTGAATCAAGCATTGTTGAATTGATGAGTTCCTCCGAGGGGTCAAGCGCAGATGACGTTCAATTTATCACCCTCCTAGAGAACGGAAATGTGGTGTTTTCACCGCAAGAAAACACCATTCAAGTGGTCCATACTGCACAAAACGAACCTGCAGGGGAAGTTTTGATTTCCACAATTGCAATGAACAATGAAACTGGTGAATTCGATGTGCATGACCTCGCAGAATCCTCCAACGGTCAATCCACCTCATGGATGATGGTCACCAGTGAAAATGAAGGCACCAGCATACGAGGCTTTGGAAGCATCACGGCTGATTCAAGTTCTGCAAACACCATCGCAGCCTCAATGTCGAATTCGGTATTGTCCTACCCGTTGGTCAACAGCGCCGGTGTCGTTTGGCAAAAGATTGCCCCGCTTGGTGGAGAGTTATGGGGCGCAAGTGGCTACCTCTCTTTCATATCCACCGGAGCAGGCGCAAATCCTGCCTCTCCTGCACTGTTGCCGGTTGTAGCGGTCATTGAGTGGGATGGAACGCAAACTGCGCCCTCAATCAAAACAATACACACAGGTGATGAGGGCCAAATCCACACGTTAATTCCCCTCTCGGATTCGACCATCTTTGCCGCCGGTACGGAAGAAAGCACAGTGATTTCCTCAGATGGTGAACTCACTCAAATCAGCACGGGATGCGTTGCTGCTGTCGCCGATCGTTTCGATCGAGTGTGGTTGTTTGGCGACATCGGTAGCGAGTCGATATTGCGCATGACTGGTATGGAAGAAGAAGTTCTTTCACTCGCACGACCACTGGCATTCACCACAGAAGCAAGTGGTCTTGGAACTCATGTCATCCACCTCCACGGGACGGATGAAATGGGCGAGGCAAAGACGCTTACCATCGACACCACTGCATCCGGTTCTATAGAGAGCGGCAGAGGCTTTTTGAACCTCATGTTCCTTGCAATTTGCACTGTGATCATGAGCGTCATGGCTTGGTCTGCAGGCGGTAAATTGAAACAAATGAAAAAGATTTGAGTTCATTCCTGTTTTCATTACGGAATGCAACGGAATCAGAAAATGCCTTGAGAACCTTCATTTGCTCTCGGCAACGACAGAAAAATCCAGCGGAAGCAAGGAGGTCAATGTCGATGGCAAAAAGAGGCATGATGGACCAGTTTGCTGATATCAAGGCAAACCACCCAGACTCCATTTTGTTTTTCCGAATGGGTGATTTCTATGAATTGTTTCATGAAGACGCTGTCATTGGTTCCGAGGTGCTTGGTTTAGCACTCACTTCGAGGGATAAGAAAGCAGACTCACCAATCCGAATGGCTGGTTTCCCCTGGCATGCGTTGGAGGATCACATTCGAGGCATGCTCAAAGCAGGTCACAAAGTCACCGTTGCTGAACAAGAGCAAGAATTACGTGAAGGGGCAAAGCTCCTAGAACGGGTTGTGACTCGGGTCTACACTCCAGGCAGTCTCTATGAAGAATCCCTCCTGGATACGGATGAACGATCTTTGTTAGCGAGTATATGCCTTGCAAAAGATGAGTTAGGCGTTGGCATCATCGACGCCTCGACCGGCCAAGCGTGGGCCTCAAGTTTGCATGGAAGTGACCGATATTCACGTGCCTTGGACGAGGTGTTGAGATGGCGTCCAACGGAGATCGTGGTTGCTCCCAAAGATGCTGAGGACCAGCAGTTACGAGCCTTGTTTACCAACCTAGATGGCATCACAATCAGTCAACACCGAGCGAGCGATGCGAAGTGCAGACAACGCCTAGCAAAGGTGCTGAAGGTGGCGGATTTAGGCCATCTGGATTTGGATGATTCACCGTTAGCGATCGCTGCAGCAGGGCTCGCTGCGGATTACCTCGCATCGATGCATCTGACTGACGATGTGCCACTAAGAGACCTCGAAGTCATGGAAGAAACCTCACATCTCGTCCTTGACCAGACCACGTTGAGGAATTTAGAACTCACCTCTACCCTAGCAGGTGAACATGAAGGCAGTTTACTTTCGAGTTTGAACGCCTGCAGAAGCGCAATGGGTCGAAGATTGCTCAAAACATGGATCCTCCGTCCACTAGCAGACCTCGATGCAATTGCTGCCCGGCATGATGCTGTGGGGGCGCTCACACGCTCTTCCCGCCGATTGGATGGCTTGAGAGAGGCTCTCAAAGGTTTGAGAGACATGGAGCGCCTTGCTACGCAGTTGGCGTACAATCGCTCAAATGGACGGGACTTACTTGCGGTTGCCCATGCATTGGAACGAATGCCGGCCATCATTCATTTGTGCAATGAAACCAAAGATCCCCTCCTTGTCCATCTCGCCACAAATTTGGACGCTTTGCAAGACATGGCAGAAACAATTCATCGGACCCTTGTCGATGAACCACCACTCAGCGTTCGCGACGGAGGCTTACTCAGGCAGGGCGTGAACTCAACCATCGATGAACTTCGTGAAACATCCTCATCCGGCCAATCATGGTTTGCTGATTTAGAGACAAAACTGAGGCAAGAACTGCAGATTCCATCCCTGAAGGTGCGAATGAACCGTCAAATTGGTTGGTTTATCGAGATCACAAAAGCAAACGAAAGTAAAGCACCAGAGGATTGGAAACGAAAGCAGCAGATGACCAATGGTTCGAGGTACGTCACTGATGAGTTGCTCGAACGGGATGATGCATTGCTTACGGCGGACACAAAAGTCAAAGAATTGGAATACCGTTTGTTCATCGAATTACGGGATGCTTGTAAGTCCAACGCTCAAACCCTCGCTCAAATCGCCGGCAGGGTTGCGGCAATCGATGTCCTCCAATGCTTTGCATCGATTGCACGAACGAGGGCTTGGACACGTCCAGAAATGCATCGAAAAGCAACCATCCGGGCGGAAGGCGCTCGCCACCCAGCGCTTGAGATGCAATCAGGATTCGTTCCCAATGACATTGACTTGGCGAAGAAAAGGAACTTCTTGTTGATCACTGGGCCGAATATGGGAGGGAAATCAACCTACTTACGAACGGCTGCGCTGATGAGTATCCTTGCTCAGAGCGGTTCTTTTGTACCAGCTACGAAGGCCAAAATCGGCGTTGTTGACAGAATTTTTACTCGTGTTGGTGCAAGCGATGATCTCCGTCGTGGACGCTCCACCTTCATGATGGAAATGATTGAAGTGGCTCATATTCTACGCCGTGCCACATCTCAATCACTCATTCTTCTGGATGAAATTGGACGCGGTACTTCCACCTTTGATGGGCTCTCAATTGCATGGTCAGTCACCGAGGACATTTGCAAACGGATTCAAGCAAGGACCCTCTTTGCTACCCACTACCACCAATTGATTGGGCTTGAGGGTGAAATTGATGGCTTGACAAATGTCCATGTTCAAGTTGCCCAAAGCAACGGAGAGTTGCGATTCATGCACACCGTCGCAGATGGTCCATGCGATGATTCATATGGAGTTCAGGTTGCAGCACTCGCCGGTTTACCTCGGCCTGTTGTTGAACGGGCAACAGACCTTCTCGCCTTTTTAGAACGCCAAGCAAAAGGGGCAAAAGCAGGCGAATCCGGCGCACCTGCGGCACGTTCTCAAGGCCAAGCAAGCCTGATGGGATACTTTGCAGCCGCCGCAATGGGTCAATCCTCAAGCCAGGCTCCTCCACCACAATTGCCCCAACACCACCTCGACCTGATTGACAAAATAGCGGCACTTGATGTGGATGAATTGAGTCCGCGCCAAGCGCATGAAGCATTGTATCAACTGAAAAAATTACTCGGAGGTGCACACGATGACTGAGCCAAATAGAATCGTTCAACTTGACGAGACAACAATCGGTCACATCGCAGCAGGAGAAGTCGTCGAACGTCCTGCGCAGGTGGTCAAGGAACTGTTAGAAAACAGCCTCGATGCTGGTGCAACCCGCGTGAACATCACCGTTCAACGAGGTGGATTTGATTTGATTCGAATCGAGGACAACGGAAGCGGTATTGCCTCCGAGGATTTACCCCTGTCACTCGACCGTCACGCCACCTCCAAACTGAAGTCTCGTGAAGATCTCAATTCAATCCACACACTGGGCTTCCGAGGTGAAGCACTGGCAAGCATAGGCATGGTTTCGGCCTTGAGCATTGCCAGTCGCCCGCAAGAATCTGAAGGAAAACGAATCCAAATGATTGACGGTGGAAAGGGTGATGTCGAACCTTTCGGCATGCCACACGGAACACGAATTGATGTTGAACACCTCTTTGCCAACACACCCGCTCGCCTCGCTTTCCAACGCCGACCAGCAACAGAAAATGCAAAAATCGTTGATGTGGTTGTGTCACATGCGATGGCGCACAAGCAAGTTGCCTTCCGATTGATCATCGATGAGCGAAATGTTCTCGATGTCCCTGCATCGGATGCAATGGCTGATCGTTTGTACGACCTCCTTGGAGGGCAAGCCGAATCGATGTTGGACCTTGTTGCCCCACCCGGCGACGAACAAGCACCAGGCGAAGAATCCTGGACCGGATGGATCAGCACACCAGACATCACCCGCGGCAAAGGCGATGATATCCATATTCTCATCAACGATCGCCCAGTTGCCGCTGGGCCATTCTTACAAGCCATACGAAGGGGCTACCGTACCAGATTAATGCAGGGAAGGCACCCGTTAGCAGTGCTGTCATTGCGCTTGCCCCCCAGCGAAGTGGATGTCAACGTCCACCCCACCAAGAGAGAAGTCCGCCTTCGACATTCATGGCGAGTCTTAGAACGGCTTGAGCGAGCGATTGCGCATACCCTGGAGACCGTACCAACCGAACCCGACGCTGCAGGTGGCATTCCAGGCTTACAAGGTCTCGGCCAGCAACATGCCCCAAGCATTCAGGAGCATTTCAAGACNCAANCGNCAACTCCATCACCATCCAATGAGCCATTGAGCGCTGCTGCTGGAACCCCCACGGTGGTCTTACCACAAGAAGGGCGTCAGGCTTCTTCTCCCCCTGCATGGGCCCTTGCTGCAGGAGCGCAATTGAACCTTCACGGCGGGGAAGCAAAAGAGGCTCAAAAGGAAATTAAGGCTCGACCACAATCGACATCGCCTGCGGCTCAACACACCTTGCCGGGNATGGATTCCCAACCAATTGCGCCAGCGCTTTCCGCAGCAGAACGCGCCCTTCACAGGCACTCTGGCACTGGAATACGCAGTTCACCAACCACAGAGACACCATTGGGTGAAGTGATTAATGATCTACCAAAAATGGAACCCCTCGCTCAATTTGCCGACTCCTACATCCTCGTTCAAGCAGAGGATGAACTTCTTTTGATTGACCAGCATGCACTTCATGAACGAATTCGCTATGAGCGCTTGCGAAACGATGAATCAATCTGGGCCAGTCAGGCTAGGCTTGAACCCCTCGCCCTTGACCTCAATGCACATCAGTCTGCCCGACTCGAGGCTGCTCAGGAGACCTTCAGAGGGGTTGGATTCGAGTTGCACCACGCAGAAAGTGGGTGGTCGGTTAGCGCTACACCCCAATTGCTGGATGGTGGTGAGATCGTACCCTTCATGCTGGATCTGCTTCAGGACACTTCCGAAGACGGAGCTCCACTCACAACCATCGATGATCGAAAAGACCACCTCGCTTTCATGAATGCATGCAGAGGTGCGGTAAAGGCCAATGAAAAATTGTCACTACCTGAAATGAGAAGACTATTGGATGACATGCGACGAATTCCAAACCCTTGGGCGTGCGTCCATGGACGCCCTACTGCTCTGCGGCTACCGTTGGATGCGCTCGACCATCACTTTGGCCGCCATGGTTAATCTTTGGTGGAATCCAGAGCGATCCTTTCAATTTGAACACCACCGTTTTGAAGCCGTTCTAGGAAACCTTCGTCAGCCACTAAATGCAGGCTTTGGCCAACCACATCACCACCGCAGGTCGATGCTAGGACAACAGCAGTCATGAACAAACGATGGTCACCAAATGTTTCAATTGCAGTTGTAGGTTGGACAATGTGTTGATTTCCTTCAATGCTTAACCCATCATGCTCAATCGTCACATTAAGTCCGAATTGTGCTAAGAGTTCACAGGTTTTTGTCAAGCGGTTGCTTTCTTTGAAGGCGGCATGAGCGGCGCCCCTAAGGACGCCCCCACCCCCAATGGCCAACAAAGCGGCAAGTGGAGGTAACAAATCATTTGCATTGCTCAAATCCAAATCGACCTTTTTTTGTCCAGTGCCATAAGTAAGAATTTGCTTACTCCAATCGATGCCTAATTCTTGAGCGTTTGAATGAAGCACTTCATGCCCGATTGCATCTTCTTTTTCTGGCCATCCACTCAAGACGACTTGGCGCTTTGAACAAGCACACATGAGCAATGCAAAGGCTGCCATTGAAGCGTCACCTGGAACCTTGAAGGATTCAGGTGGATTCAGTTTCTGCGGCGTAAGTTCAATGTGTCCATCCATGCGCTTAGCAGATCCACCAAACATCTCGAGGAGGGACAGGCTCAAGGCAGAGTGGCGCGATGAGACTGCTTCACCAATGAGGTTGATCTTGGTTGGGCATGGCAAGCTGGGTGAAGCAAGAATCCAGGAGGAGAGGGGTTGGCTTGACCGGCTAATGTCCAAGTCGATCCCTTTGCTTAGGGATTCTTGCTGCATCGGTCCATCAAGCAGAGCAGGGAGGCGTTCTTGACCCATACCGACCGAAAGGGTGACACCAGATTGTTCGATTGAGGCCCACAGTTCATCAGAGGAGCGGCGTCTTAGGGAAAGGTCGCCGTCGAGCATGACAGGCCCTCCAATCAGACCCGCATGTGTCCCCAACAGACGAAGTGTTGTTCCAGAATTGGCCGCGTTGAGGACACTCGCAGGCCGTGAAAACCCACCACTGCCTACACCGTGAACCCGCCATTTTGTTGATTGTGGGTGATGCTCAAAATTGACAGGGTTGGTTTGAGAGATGATTTGACCCTCTTGGTCGAAATCTTCGATTTCAACCCCCAATTGTTGGAGGCATCTTCGCATTGCACGTGCATCTTCTCCTGCATTCTTGACCTGTTCTAAGTCCACAGGCAATGGCGACTGCCCCGCTAAGAGAAGCGCCCGTATGAGGTGGCTTTTTGATGGAGGGAGAATCCACTCCAATGGGTCATTTTGAGCAGAGGGGATGACCCTAAGTGCGTGGACTTTGTTCCTTCGGTGATCTTTTCCACTTGTGGTCCAGCGCTTTGCCCAACGCTTCCCCATGGACCTCCCAGCGTCCCTTCAGCCATCAACCCTTGCAAGACAGCATAAAAACCGACAACCCACAGCACGATTCATGCCACTGTCTGATTCGCTCGGCCGCCCCTTGAGGGACCTGCGTATCTCGGTGACAGATCGTTGTAATTTCCGATGCCGTTATTGCATGCCAAGAGAGCATTTTGGAAGCGAACATCAATTCCTAGGCAAAGAAGAGATTCTTTCCTATGAAGAAATTTCAAAGCTTGCCAAATCAATGATACCGCTTGGCTTAAAGAAATTAAGAATCACTGGAGGTGAGCCTTTGATTCGGCGAGACATTGGCCATTTAGTTAGTATGTTACGCCGTTTAGGCGATGATTTAGATTTGGCCATGACGACCAACGGGGTTTTGCTCAAGAACAATGCTGAAGCCTTGAAGCAGGCAGGACTGAACCGGGTGACTGTTAGCCTTGATGCTCTTGATCGAGTCCTCTTCCAAAAAATGGGTGACACCAAACATGAACCCACAGAGGTCATTGAAGGGATTGATGAAGCCCTTCGGGTTGGCCTTGAAGTCAAAGTCAACATGGTGGTGCAACGCTCGTTGAACGAAACGCAAATTATCCCTATTGCCGGTATGTGCTTCGAACGGAGCATCACGCCACGGTTCATCGAATTCATGGACGTAGGGGCAACAAACAAGTGGAACCTTGAATCAGTTGTTTCTGGCCAAGAAATACGAGAGATCATCTCGAAGGAATATGGGGACCTCAGAGCAGTCATACCCAATCATCCATCGGATGTTGCGCGCCGTTGGACCACCCCCGAGGGGTACGAATTCGGCCTGATTCAATCCGTCACAGAACCATTTTGTGGTGATTGTTCAAGAGCAAGAATCTCTGCTAATGGTTCGTTATACACATGTTTGTTTGCAAGTCAAGGCCATGATTTACGAGCCTTGTTGAGGTTTGATGCAAACCATGACGAGCTACAAAGTGCGATTCAATCAATCTGGATGGACAGGAAAGACCGCTATTCTGAACAACGAACAAACCAAGTGGAAGTTCGATCAAAGGTCGAGATGTCCTTTATTGGGGGATAACTAAACATCCATCGCTGGAAGCATCACGTTCACGAGAACACTTTGAGAATTTGTGTCGACTAATTTGAAACGCCATGTGCCAGTGTCCGAGCCAATGGTTGTGGAATCAATTACGAAGTAATCACCCTGACTAACGGAGTATCCCGCATCCCGATCATGAAAGGACACATTAGCACCAATGAGACCGTACACATCGGCATCAGCAACCTTTCCACCCAGAGGGTTTCCATCATCGAGAGAGTCCGGCGCAAGGTTCCATTGCAGTTTTGCTGGGTCAATCGTTTGGTCCAAACTGGTTAAGCGAACGACGTGAAATCCATTTGAAAGACCTCGTACGCTCACAGTTGCTTGCGGGGCGCTTTTTTCTGTGGTTGTCAAAGCACCTTGCATGAGAACGAAGACCATGCTGGAGAGCATAACGGTGATGGCAAGCAACAAAACTGTTGCAATGACGGGGCTCACCGCCTCGTCATTCCTCACCCGCCTCATGCTGCGCATGGTCAGGCTGTGTGAACGATGGGACTTGAACCAACCGATGGGTTCCCGTCTGACGAGGGACATTTCTTGAGCGTTCAAAACAGCCAGACTGGTTTATCGCATTCCATGGCGCGCTTAATCCCACCAATCGGGCCAAGAATTCGAAGGATTCCCTCAGTGATTAGATCACCTTTGAAGAACGCATAGCCCATGTTCTTCGTTCGTAATGAATTCTTCAACGCCCTGCCTAAAGATGCGCGCAATCGGACCTCATAGGCATCGAGTGGAGCGCCATGATTCAGATGATCAAGGATTGCCTCTGCAGCAAAGCAACCGGAAATAATAGCTTGAGAGATTCCCCCCCCGTTGCTTGGCATGACCAAACCTGCCGCATCTCCAACCGCTAATGTCGTACCGTCGACCATGGTTTTTACAGGTCCGCCCATAGGAATCCAACCACCGCCCCAAGAGAGGATTTCAAAACCGAGTTCATCGCAAAATTCTTTCAGATGTTCTTTGAGATTCCCTTTCAGATAACCTGCTCGAACACCAAGCCCAACATTAGCCGTATTGGGGCCTTTTGGAATGATCCAAGCATACCCTGATGGAGCAACCGAACCGAGGAACACATCGAAAGTTTCTGGTACCTCTCCTTGCACTTGGGCGTACATTGTAGGGACTTGGTCTTCCGGTCTATAGCGAACATCGTCGCCGTGCCTCAACCGTCCAACATGCGCCAGGGATCCACTTGCATCGATCAGGTAATCGAAGGTGTAACGGCCCTTGGTTGTCACAAGGACATCTCGATCAAGTTTCGACTGGTGCTGAATCCGTGTCAATGCTTCGTCCATTTGCACATCCGCACCAGCATGAAGGGCCTTATCGCAAAGGTATCCATCGAAAGTGAAGACGGTGTCCTGCGAAGGCATCGAGTTCGAAATGGAAGGCTTTTCCGGAGGGGAGAAACACACGCATGTTATCGAGGTTGTGCAGCTTCAATCGCTCTGGGAATTGGAAGTAATCGTACAGCCACTTGTGCTCCTCAAGGTTAGAAAAAGTTCCCACCACCTCGCCCCAGTTTGGAATGCATTCCCCACATTGTGCGGGGTTTCCAATGATGGACCGGCGTTCGATCATCAAGACATCAACACCATCCTCTGCTAACCTCTGAGCGCATGCAGCGCCCGCTGGACCTGCTCCAATGACAATCACTTGTCGATGTTTGATTTCTTTTCTTGCCATGTAATCCCTCACAGATGTCGTTCCATGACATATCCAGTGATGTGCAACATCAGGTCCTTCGCCCTACTAGGTGGAAAAGCATCGAGTTCCAATACGGCACGCTCAAGATGAGTCCGAACCAGCAGCTCAGCGTACTTGAGGCTCTCAGAGCGGTTCAGTAACTCCATGAGTTGATCAAACTGATCATCTGTAAAATGTTCGATGATGTGCGCAAGTTTTTGTCGCTCATCACCATGTGACAAGGTCAATGCATGGATGAGTGGGAGTGTCATTTTACCTTCGATCACATCAGCACCTCTCGGTTTACCCATGCGGTCATCACCCCGAAGATCAAGCAGGTCGTCCACAAGTTGGAATGCGACGCCTAACTCCATGCCAAACCGACCGAGCCCTGCGGCCTGTTCTTCATCAAGGCCTGCGACGAGGCCGGCAGCATGACAACCTGCGGAAAATGGACCTGCGGTTTTACCTCTTACAATGGAAAGATAATCTTCTGGTGAAGTGGCAAGATTGAGCACATGATCGAGTTGGTGGAATTCGGCAACAGCGATATCTGCACAGCACTTTGCCATCAATCGAACGATGTGTTCTTCATACCTTCCACCCAAGCCAAAGCCCTGTACGAAAAGCCAATCACCTGCTATCACCGCTTTGGCGAGACCTGCTCGGGTGTGAATGGTCTGTACCCCTCGGCGAAGGGCGGCCTCATCGTTGATGTCATCATGAACCAGGGTTGCTGTGTGGATCAACTCGAAGGCAAGGGCCAATGGCATGACTTCATCGATGTCTTCACCGCCTGCAATTTCGTGAGCCAATAGAATCAGCAACGGCCTCAAGCGTTTGCCGCCCGCAAGAAGCATCGAGGCGCAAAGGTCGGCAACCTGGCCAGCTCCTTGTTCTCGTTCATGTTCGACGAGTGCCTCAAGGGCTGCGTCAACGTGAAGCCGCATCACCTCAAGTTGGTCACTTGCCTCTAAACCAATGCTCGCCACGGGCCCTCCTACAACGGTGCCCTTCTTAACCGGTAGTCTACGCCCTTGTAATGTGAGGAGCAATCCTCGCCGAGGTGAGATGATGACAGAAAAGGCACGCCTTGAGGTCCTCACCACGCCATCAAATGGGGATGGAGTCAGGCGACAGATCGAAAAAACAATCGAATCGAATCGAAAGAATTTCGACTTCGTGATGAAACAAATTCCACACATGGAATCGGCTGTTGAAACACTACAGAACGGTCATGGTGACCTTTTAGCAATGAGCGCTCATCAGTGGAAGGATTTGCCAACTCAAGGCCTAAGCATTGTTGGCGTACTCCCCCGGAGAGAGCCAACTTGGGTCTTGGTTTCCGAAGATAAACCAGAGTATCTTCTTTCCCAAGCAATCGTTGTTTGCGATAATGTTCTGCTCCGTCGCCAAATGCGACGATTGCGTGCTGACCTAAACCTCATGACCTCAGAGGCTTTTGCCCAGCACATCTCAAACACGCACAGATTTGAATCATTAGAGCCCGAACAACGAATCCATTGGCTTGAAGAAATGCGACAAGACGAGGTGCTCGACGGTTACATTGTCTCTCGTGGAGAACATGCAGAGTTGAAATTCAAGTCAAGACGTCATACCTTGGGCCTGCAAAGAGAAAATCCTGAGCGCACGCACTTTGTCCCTCCACCCTTGCATGGCTTCACCCTCCTTGTGGCTCGAAACGGATTCCCAAGCGCTTCAGTTCAGGTCATGTGCGACAACGGAGCATTCATTGCCCATCGAATGGAAGTGGCTTTCCTTGCTTCGATTGAGGAAGAACTTCACCCTATTACAGGTATTTTTGTTGAGCAGAGAAAAATTTCAGCCATCCTTCGAGAAGCAAACCGATCAAAGGATGAACAAACGCTGGATGGCGTCTTAGACATCGAGAAAAACATCAAGACCCCCGGACCAAGGCTTGAGATGCGAATTGAAACTCTGAACCATTATGGCACTGTGACCGCAGGTGTGGAGCGAGTCTGCCCTGTTGAAGAAAGCCACATGGGCATGGTGAACGTGCTCAAGGAATTCCGAAATCTCCTCGAAATGATGCAAATGGGTCATGAGGAAATACCACGCCAGCACACGGGTTTGAGTGAAGAGTTTAGCATGGCTCGGCCAGGTTTGCTGGACTTGAGCACCATTCACTCGGTTTCATCCGAAGAAGAGTAAGCCTCGCCGAGAAGAACGGTGTAGCCTTGATGTTCGATGTATGCTTCAAGTTCAACCATTTCTGCTGGTTGATTCTCTTGGCACAGCTCCATGATTGAATCATCAAGTTCACGACCATGACGTTCCCATGTCCCTGCTGACCTTTGGATGTCAGAAGCGAACCGCTCGACAACCTCGACCGCTGAAAGGGTAGGATTGAGCACTTTGCTGAGTGATTTGACAATTTCATTGTTGGTTTTTCTCAATTTGTCTAAACTTTGTGACAAGGAAATGAGTGTGCGTTTTAACTCCTCAACATCGTTTGATTTGGAAAATTTACGTTGGGCTCGATCAAGGTCCTTCCTCATCACACCAACGCCGGCAATGATGGCCACCTTGGCTTTGGCAGAGGCGAGTATCACATCTTCTGCCTCATTAAGCCGTGTCGAAAGGGCCTCTTCGAAGCCTGAGCGTTGATTTTTTAGATCAGAACGGATCATTTCTTTGAGGGAATCAACCATTTCATGGGCGTCTTTCAAACCGGCTTTGGTCGCCTTGACTGACTTGCTCATGCACGGTGTTTGCGCCTACGGGTTTTGAAGGCATTGCCGATAGGGGTTCTAAAATCAAACATGCGTCGATGACTTGACATTGAGCAAGGAAACGACGGTTTGAGGTTCACATCACTGCGAAGGCACATATACTCCTTTGAGCCGAAACGCAAAGGAAGGTGCTGTGATGGTGGACAAGGGGGAACTCCTATCCGAACTTTATCAAGCCCGATTTGATGGCTTGAAAGAAGTCGCTGTAGCCTATAATCTTCCAAAAACTGGCTCGGTTGAAACACTCAGAGCTCGCTTGATTCAAAACTTAATTTTGGATGAGTGGGACCTCAGTCCCGATGGCATTCGAAACCTCATGAACAATGAACTGGGCGAACTTTTGGGAGTCTTTGGGATCAAAAAATCCGGCTCATTAAGAGCAAGAAGGCAGAGACTCTACCTTCACCTCAATCATGATGCCAAGCGCCTGGTGCCCGAATCGTTGGATTCAATGACCAGAGACGAACTCCACGCCCTTTGCAAGATTCTTGAATTGCCTCTTTCAGGAGCAAAACAGGCCCTATTAGTCAGGGTCGCAGGTGTGCTCGCCTCACAAGATGGAGGTTGGGGCAAGGTCAAGAAAAGCCTTCGTCGACCTCGCGCCTCTGCCAAGAAACTCCCCTCACCAGTCAAAGTGTTACCAACACCGGACAAGCCCGCTGATTCAACTGATGCCAATGAGCATGAAGCTGTGATCGAAGCCGCTGAGAATTTTGTCTCCGAACATCCTGAAGGATGGACTTTCGAGGAAGAAACTGAATTCCGAACCGGGTTGGCGCAAGACGGCATTCCTGTCTCGAAGGCACCCATCGCATCGACCCTCGATGAAGCGCTACGAAGCAACAGCGCAGTCCAGCAGCAAGAAGCCACGCCATCGATGGTTCAAGTCGCTTCTGAACCAGCCGAAGAGCATTCGCTTGAGGTCGAAGCCGCTTTGCTGGAACTGAAAGCGAGAATGGCAGAAATAGAATCCGCCGGACGAGATTTCTTAGCCGTAAGCACCACAAGCGAAACAGACGATTTGGATGCCTTCATTCACAGCCTCAAGAGCCATGGGTTTGCCACAGAAATCACCGCGGTGCAAGATTCGATTCGCACCACATTGATGGAATTAGAATTCCGATCGCAGAACGAAAAGAGCGCCATGTACACCATGCCAAATTCCTGGCGCGAGCGAGAAGCGCTACGGGTGTTCGAAAACGCAAGAGAGGGTTTGCGCGGTATGCTTGATGAAACCCTTGCCTCACACCCCGGCGATCTTGTGAAGGCTCGAATGGCGTTCGAAGAGGTCGGACGAACAATGGACCTCGACTTGTCCATTCCAAGCGTTTCTGGAAGGTTACATGCGTTGTTTGATTTACACGTCGACATCAATCAGGCTCAAGCCCTCCAAGACCCAGCCATTGCCCGGCGCAACAGAATCCTCAGAATCCTTCAACACGGAGCAGTTCATCTTTCCACGAGCGAGCGAAACACCGTCGACCGATTGGAACGAAACATCAGTGCATTCGAAGAATTGGTTGAAACCATCCTTGAAAGCAGTGAAGGAACTTTCACAGAGCCGCAACAAGCCCTTGTCATTCGTTTCTTAGAATCAAGGGGCTATGAAGTGAACACGGTTGATTTGCGACCGCGTGTTTTGGCTTGCGCAGGAATCATCGGCTCAGAGCTTGGTTTCATTTCTCCAGCAGAAATCCCTCGAATTGCACCCGGCATCATGATCTCAGACACCCAGGTTGATGCGATTGTAACCGAGCTCAAAGCGTTGGCTGAAGCCTTCAAACCTGCAGAACAGACGACAAAGGAAGAACCAGAAATGGAGGTTGCAGCATCTGTGGCTGATGCTTCAGATAGACTCAATTCTGCCCGGTCAAAGATTGACCATATCGACGATTTACTCGCACGATTGCGAGGATAATCAACGGCTTGCGTAGAAACTCTGAATGAGTTTGGTGACCGTTTGAATATCGCTGATATCCCGTGAAATCATGTCCCGAAGAATTGCTTCTCGTTGAGATACATGTTTCTCAAACACATCAGGGGAGATGCCTGCTGCTTTGCAAATGGTTTCACGAAGTTTTGATGGAATGCCAGTTTCTTCAATTTGATCAGTAGCAGCATTGTATTTCCAAATGATGTTGAGACGAGGCTTGTCACCTTCCATTCCAGCGACCTCAGCCACTTCTGTGATTTTACGGGCTGTTTTTCCATTAACGTGGAGGCGAGCTTGGATGATGATCAAATCAAGTCCACTGAGCATGATTGGTGGGACGCTCATTGGAGGATTGATCATTCGAGTCACAGTTTCTTGCGCCGTGTTAGCGTGCAGAGAACCGAAGGAGCCATCGTGACCGGTGTTCATAGCAGTCAACAAGGTTGCAGCCTCTGGTCCACGAACTTCACCAACAATAATGCGATCAGGTCGCATTCTTAGACTTGATTTGAGGCAATCATTCATGTCGATTTCAGAGGTTCCATCAGGTCGCTCACGTCGTGTTTCCATGCGCAGCCAGTGGTCGTGGTAGACTTGCAATTCTGCTGTGTCCTCGACGGTCAGAAGGCGGCGATGCCAAGGGATATACATCCCCAAGCAGTTAAGCGTCGTTGTTTTACCAGAACCAGTACCACCAGCGATAACGAAGTTAGCGGGTCGGCTATCCAAACCTTCAATCCAAACCCACATCATTGCCGCGAGGCGTGTGTTGACTGTTCCAAATTTAATCAGATCAATCATGGTCAAAGGATCTTCCTTAAATTTACGAATTGTCAATGTAGGGCCGTCAGGGGATACGGGTGGGATTGTCCCGTTCACACGGGAGCCGTCATGCAAACGTCCATCAAAAATTGGCACCATCCCAGGTCCGTCGCCCAATGGGACATTGGTGTAAGAAGCGATGTTCTTGGCAATTTGTAACCCAGCGTCATTTTCAATGATGAGGTTGGTCCTGCACATGCCATACTTTCTGTGAGCTACCTTGACTTCCTGTTGTCCGCCGTTGTACATGACTTCTTCCAGATTATCGTCATCAAGAAGGAGTTGCAGGTCACCATGAGGGTTCGGTTGTGCTTGCCCATCAACGTGATAAATGGGTGAGGGATGGTTTCCTTCAGTGTAAATTGTTACCAAGCCGTATTGTTCTAGAATTGTTTGACTCATTGTTTAACCTCCAATCATGACCACCGCACCAAGGTAAAGGCCCATGGACAAAGCGATCCACAATGGCATCCACCAAAGTGCGTCCTTGAAGCGCCCAAGCATTCGTCCTGATACGCCCAGGGCGATCGCTGACGCTGCTCCAAAGAAAAGAGAGAAAGTTTGGTTGAAACTGTCAATTTGGAAACCACTGGAAGAGGGGGCAAAAAGCCCAACAATGAAAGCGATCAAAACGGGTAGGCCAACCGAAACGAAGAGCACAATCAGCAATCCCCGGCCAAGGAGTTCTTCCTCTCGTTGATTCATCAGGTCATTGAGCCGCTCATAATCCATAGCCAGATCTGCCAGGATTTGCTGCAGAGGTGCGTCTTGCTCGATGGCAGTTTCAATCAGAACCATGACCCTTTGAACTTGGGAAGAGCGGGTTTTGGCTGCAAACGCAGAAAGGGCTGCCTCGAACGAAGAGGAATGGCTTTCCTCTAGAGTTTCTGTCAACAAGGTACCCAAAGGACCCTGTACGTTGCGTGATTGTTCCATCATCGCTTCCTGAATGCCTCTTCCTGCGCCAACTGTATCAGATAATGATTCGAGCAAACCAGGTAAAGCATTCTCTATAGAACGTCGCCTCTTGCGCTCCATCATTGGAGGAATACCACCTGCTGCGCACGCAATTCCAATGACTGAAATATACAACAACAATGGGCTGTTGTTGAAGGTTTCAAGCAATCCAAACAACATAAAATCACAATCCTGGATCCTTTGTATGTGCCTTCAGACCAATCATCATCATCCCAATCAGGGTGATCACCAAGCCACCTTGGACAACGGAGTTGATCATACCTTGATCGATTGCGCCAACAATTGCTTCAGCGCCATCCCCCAGTATTTGCGGAACCAAGCCTACAATGGCGAGAATGATTGGCCCAATCATGCCGATGGACAGAAGGGTTTCGGGGACAGCCCCTAGTTCCTCGATGTATTTTTTCACTGCTTCAGTCCGCTCACTTTCCATCCGCACGCCTTGCTTGCGAAGGGTTTCCACGATGTCGGTGTTTTGGGTCACGTTGGAATACATGGTGTTGAGCAGTCGGCGGTAACCCTCAGATTCTGCTTTCTTGATGAGGGTCTTCAATTCTGGCGCAAGTCCTCTTGAGTTGCCTTTTCGCAATCGCTTCATCATAGAAGAGAAATCCTCAGAAATGATTCCATAGCCCCCACTCCCAACGGTGTGGATTGCTGCTTCTAGACCAACACCAGATGACAACAAGACATCGAGTGTACGGATGACATAGAGAATTTCTCTCTGTTCATCCAACTTTCTCATTTCGTCACCTCAGACAATGTCTTCGATCAATTCAAACATGAAGGATTCACTGCTGCCCTCGTATTCCATCACTGAGAACAGGACTTTGACATCACGCTCTTCAAATGGGTCGTGGATGTAAGGTTGACCGCTCCGGAACATGGCCAAAATGCGCTTGTATTCTTCCAAACTGATTTCGCCACGGATGGTGTAAACCGTTGATTCTGAGCCTTCATCATGGAGGTTGTCACCCTCGCCACCTCGAATGATCGTTCGTGTTAAACGGCGTGTGAGACGGACATGAATGTCACAATTTGGAATTCGCACCCAATCTGAACTCGTTGTGCCCGTCGCGGGACGAATAAAGAAATCTGTTCCAGCCATACAGTTGACCCCTGTTCTTTGCACGCATTGAGAAGGACTTCAATGTTGGGGGAGAAATTGAATCATGCAACAATTCTAAACCAGCCAAATCGGGGCTCATGCAGTGTCCCTTCGTTGGATAATTCATCCAACTTGGCCTCTGCGAGTTGGCGATCAATTCCACGAGCACCGGCATTGGTCAGAACCGTTTCAAAGTCAACGCCGTCGCCTTGGTCTAATTGTCCAATAATAGCCACCAATGTATCCTTGACATCATCCTCATCGGAATCTGCGGCTGAGCCATCCTCATCAAGTCGAGTTTGAGGGGGTGGTGCAGGCTGACTTGCAGCCTCCATTCGGCCTTCTGCGATGTCCAATGCTTGCATAACATTGAGGGTGTAACTTTCTGTATCGAATTCACCATAGTGATTCCTAGAAAGCAACAAACCTTCGACCATGTGCTCAGGCACACCCGAGGCTTTGAGCCCCTCAGCAGTTGGTTCTGCGCTGAGCGAATCATTGTGAATTTTCATTCGCTGGAGCGTCCCTTCAGATGCACGTGTAAGCCACAAGGCGTAGGTCTTGGCGTCAATTTCACATGCTTCTTCTGGACGCAGTGAAGTGTAGACTGCCCCCTCATCGGTTTGATACCAACGGGCTTTAGCAGTCATCAAGAGGAGAACTGGTTCACCAGTCTCTGTTTTCTCAACCAGAGAGAGGGTCAATTCCCGCATCGATTCAGAGGCATAGTCGCCAACTGAGAAGTAATGCAATCCCGATGGATCGCGCATCTGACCTTGGTACAATGTTGAGCCATTGGATGTTTCTCGAACCTCAAGGCGTTCCAGCAAACCTGCTACAATAACTCGGTTCACTTTTGCGCCAAGCTTTGTGATCACGAAGGATGGGTCATATTCCCCAGAACCCTTCTCGTTCAATGTGGCTTCGCTGAATTCAGAGGCGAGCATGTGCCAGGCTGGTTGACGGCGAGCACGAGGTGCAGATTGCATCATGCCACCCCCCAATGCGCTCGCAATTCAGTTGCACGCATTCCTGCGTCTTCTTCGATAATTTCGGCGCCATCCGCCAGCATCATTGCGCCTTGCTCATCGACAATTGTGCGCCCTGTGGCTCGAACCATCCGACCGAGCAATAAGCCCCTCAAATGTTGGACAAAGGCCATCTGCCCATCTGCATCAACGGCGGCCTTCATCTGTTCTTCATCCATTCCCAACAAGCCAAGTGTAGCGGCTTTGTTGGTCAGCAGAGAAACGCTTGATTTGCCATCATCCACCACAAGTCGCAAACGCACATCGCTGTTGCCATCGTTTGGACCGTGCTCTGCACAGGCTCCTTCACGCAAGACGCGGCGGCATTCTGTGCATCGTTGAATAAAACCTGAGTCTTCACGGACGCTCACCACAACAGCAGAAGTTGAGACGCCAACACGGCTTGCACCGGTGGCAAGTTCATGCAGATCGACTTCAGCAGTGTGGTTTTTCAGATCAAGATCTGCATCCCAAGGAGTTGCATCTAGCAGTTCAACTTGGTCCATGGTGTCAACCGTGATGTCAGGAATTCCCTGCCATGCACGAACACGAACACCCTTCAAGCGCACCGTAAGCGGCAACTGTGATTCCGTGATTGGTAATTCACTCCATGCGCTCATTCGGCAGCGGCCGGTTGGATCAGCGATTTGACCAGACCATAGGAAACGCTCTTCGCCGTCACGAGTGAAAGACCGCTTCGTCCATTCAGTGATCTGCACAACAGCGTCCACGTCCCTTGCACCGTCTCGTAATTGAGAGATGGTCAATACGGTCTGTTGGGACAATGCATCTGCATCTGCGAAGTTTTTGTCATGATAGATTTCAACCTTGGTGGTGCGACCGAAATTCAACTCAGGCGTATCTCTGAAGGTTCGCACTTGTGCACCTTCAATTTTGAGAAGGCTGCCCACCTCATGTTCGAATGGTTCCCAAGAGAGGAAACCAATGGTTCCACTCTCATCGGCAATTCGGCCTCGGACGATGTCCAATGAGCCAGAACCATCCTTCTTGTGAATTTGATCTGGCCTCGAAGCAAGCACCCGTCCTACAACACAAACGTAGCCATCAGATGGAAGCGTGTTGATGTCTTGAGGCTCACCTGGGGCAACGACAGGACGTGTTCCCTCTCGGACAATGGCAATCCGAGTCGATTGATTGATGTTGAGCGACATCCGGCCTTGATATTCATTGACGGATGCACCTTCAATGCGCACGATTGAACCAGGTGCTAGGTTGGCACTTGGACCCCAATCCTTGTATTCCCATCGCGTCTTCTCACCTTTTTCTTCCCAAGGGTTATCCTCAAGGAGACCAAATGCAATTTGTTTTTGCTCACCACGGATGGTTTGTTCCCTCATGTTGTGAGAAATAATTTCAACTTCGATTTCGACATCTTTGTCGTTTCCGTTAAGTTCGCTCAATTTGCTCACTTTCTTGGTTTTTCGTGGTGCAGATGAGCCACCCTGCGAGGGACTTCGATTGGTCGGAACGGATTGTTCACCCTTAAATCGCCGAAGAATGGAACGCATTGCATCTTGAGGTGGAATGTAGAATTCAGTCTCATATTTTGCAAACGCTTCCGCCACTTCTTTGGGATCTGCATCGGGGCATTCAGCGAGAATAGCATTGACATGCGATTCGTACTTTTCAGACATATTCATGTCCTCCGTCAGACGTTTTCGTTTGATGCCTGTACGGAGAACAGGCTGCGGGCTTTCGTGCGGATTGGTTGAGTCTATACACTCCCTTGACCTCCATGGTAACAAAGAGAGATGACGACGGAACTTAAACAATACCGTGGGAATTTTTTGCATCCCATCATCGCTGCACAATCTGGAGATTAAGCTGGATTGATCCTAAGCCCTTGCATCATCAACACGTCAGGTAAATGCATGCTCCCCGAGGAGTAGGAGCCTTGAATTCGGACATCATCACCGAGATGCACATCATCGAGAAGGGCACCAGCTAGGTTGCCTGAAAGTCCAGCCTGCTTAACTGGCCCCAGAATTTCTCCGTTCTCCACTCGCAAGATGGTGCTTGTTGTGACCGAAAAATCACCGCTTGTTGGATTGGCAGTGTGCGCTCCCATCACGCTGTGAACAATGTAACCGTCGTTCATTCGCTCGAGAAGCGCATCCTGTGAATGACCACCATTCTTGGAGGTCATTGTGAAGTCCTTACAACCGGTACCCGGAGGGGCTTGATGCCCACCTCGAACAGCAGACCCTGTGGTGTGCGCTGCCTCAATCCTACCTTCAGCCACCTGTTGTGCTGCATCCCGTGTCGACCAAAACGAACCAACTAAACGGCCCGAATCAACGAGCACCTGACGCCGTGTAGGGACACCTTCGCCGTCTCGGGAGCTTGCTGACTTACCGCCAACCATCCGACCATCATCAATCAATGACAAGTCATCAGCAAGCACTTTTGTGTGTTGCTTACCCGACCAAAATGATTCATCGCGAACGAGACGATCGCCTCGCAATGCAGTTGGGACCACCATTGAAAACAATGGAGAGAAGCCTTCACTGGTCATCAGCACCGGTGCGTCTTGAGGGGCGGTGTCAACCTTAATCGGCCCTCGGGTCACTTGGGCCCAATGCACAGCACTGGCTACACTTGAGGGCACATCTGGAAGCAGTTGCCTGCTTGAATCGCCTTCGTATGAACTGGTCAATTCATCATTGTCGTCAATCGAAACCTGAACACCAATTCCATGTGATGTTGTGATGCCTGATGATTCGATGCCTTCGCTTGATAACATAGCTGAAGCAGTCGCCCCGACGCCGAGGCCACCACCTGTGACCACAGCACGCGCATCAAGTGAGGCAACCTCACTGAGGATTGCATCGGCTTGCTCAAGCAAATCTTCTGGACCAAGGTCCAAGATGCGTTGGTCAAAAAGTCCGTCAACTTTTGGGGCATCTTGTGCAGACGGTAGGACAAAACCTGCCACAGATGGCGAAGCACGAGCAATATCCAACGCTTGCTTCAATGCTGATTCTGCAGATTCAACGTCGACGAGATAGGCATAGCCAAACCGGCCACCCTCAACGACTCGGATTCCATACCCACCTTCGCCCCCACCTGCGGCCAAGGAAATCTTACCAGCTTCGATGTCCAATTGGTGCCCGTAGGATTGGTACGCGACAATTTCCCATTGCTCAATGCCTTGGTTTTTGCACATAGTGGCAATGGTTTGGCACCCGGCATTGATGCGATCAACAGCGTCATCAGGAAGCATGGTCAGCCCACCAATGCCTGGGAGATCCTCATGATCGGACCACCATCGCCAACTGGGACAGTTTGACCCTTGCCACAAAAGCCGGGGGCAGCAAGACGAGCGTCCTTGGTCAGTCCATCAACATCTTTGAGAATCTGAAGGGTTAATCCGCTCACACTGACGTCTTTGAGCGGCCTTGTGAGTTCACCATTTTCAATCAACCAGGCTTCCTGTGCAGCAAATTGGAAGGAACCACGTCCTGTGTCCACTTGCCCACCTCGTGAACCACAAGCGTAGACTCCGTAATGGATGTCCTCGATGAGTTCATCCAAATCATTGTGGGTTCCACCTTGAATCAGCGTGTTTGACATTCGCACCAAAGGATGATGCAATCCGTCTTGTGCCCGAGCCCCAGCATTGGGGGTAATCCCGAAGTGGTGTGCTGTTTCTCGATGGTTGAGGTATTCGGTCAGCACTCCATTCTTGATCAAACACTTTTCCCGTGTATCTAAGCCCTCATCATCGATTGGGTGGGCGCCATAGCCGCCACGGATGGTTGGGTCGTCAACCACAGTGACAATGTCGTTTCCAATCGTTTGTCCCAGCTTTCCGTCGAGGCAAGAATCACCTGCAGCAACTAAATCTGCTTCGCATGGGTGACCGAGCGCTTCGTGAATGTAGACGCCCGTCAAATCACGGTCTGCAACGAGTGGGATTTTTCCAGATGGAGCACGGTCTGCTTTCAACAAACGAAGGGTTGCTGTTTGGGCGCTACGGCCCAATGCACCAAGGTCACATGACTCGATGACTTCAAGACCACCTTCGCCGCCATGTCTTGTTCTATAGGAAACAACATCTCCACCGTCCCTCCCAGTTACAGTGGCATTGATCAAGGAACGTTGGAAGGACCATGTGCGGTTCATTCCTTCCGAAGTGATCAATTCTGTGTGGAGGTGCTCATCGTGCCAACCACAAGTCACTGAAACAATTCGGTCGTCTTCTGAAGCGCTGTCATACAACGTGTTCAAATGGTGTAATTTTGTCTCAAGGTCGGTGTTACGCACATCCTTTTTCGGTTTCCAGTGATCCTCGCTCTCAATGATTGGAACTTCTGCGAGAGCCACAGGTCGGTCCTTTGATGCACGACGTGCTGCTACTGCTTTTGCCAGACGCACTGTGGATTCAACTTGTCCAGGTAAAGAGGCCACATCGGTGGTGGAGTGAACGCCCCATGCACCGTCAGCAAGAATTCGCATAGTCACGCCGATCTCTTGGCCGGGGATAGCACGTTCAAGTTTACCATCTCGAAGAGCAACTGTTGAATCCGTGATGGCCATTAATCGGACCTCTGCATACGATGCGCCAAGGTCTTGTGCATGGCCTAAAGCCGCTTGAATTTTTGATTGTTGAAGGTACCTTCCAGTTCCGGGAAAGTGGCCGTCGGTTGGGCTAGCGCTCATCACCATGGAAGTCGGTGGAGCCAACAGTGCTTGAACCCTGCTCTTATTCGTGCTCAAGAATGAAACTCAGCAGAAAGGACATGGCCGACCAAAGCATCGCATGTCGGTGCACCATGATCAGTGGGGGGCAAGCCCAAGCGTTCAGCACCTTCAGTCGTGCATTCAAGGCCTCTTTTTGTAAGTTCAACACCGAGTGCAGCGGCGAGGTCAGCAGCTTGTGCCTCAATCATTGCCGCCTGTTTTGCGTCAGGCAAAGGTAAGGTTTCGATTGAATCTCCAATCAGTGGCAATCGCAAAAAACACCCACTCAGGTCGCCATTTCGCACGCCCGCCCGCTTGAATGCCTCGGAAACATGGTGTGTTCCAGCCAAGTACCTCAAAAATTCAGCATCGAATGAACGAGCCAATGAGGTGCCTCGTCGTTGCCGCCGAGCAGCACTATGCCACGCTGTCCACAATTGGGCATGACACTGTGCCACTCCTTCACCAACCAAGACCCAATGCTCATCGGGCCTATGTTTTAGGAATGCTTGAGTAAATGCTGCGCCTTTAATTGGACTCTGAGCACCCCATGCCAAAAAAGGAAACATGACCTCAGTCATACCTCGCGGAGGAGGGAGGGAATTTTCAATCATCCGATGAACCCTCACCTGCTAGAGGGACATCATCCTCATGAATCACAGAATGAGTTGATGAACCTGAGGCTTGCTTTTTGACTACTTTTTCGACCTCTGTGAGTATCTTTTCAAGGAGCATTGGACCCCATCCGCGCAAAGCGAGCAGTTCATTGCGTTGCTTCCGAGAGAGATTTAGAACATCCTGTGGGGTGCGAAGGTTCAATTTCGCCAGTTCTCTTGCTCTTGCCCGGCCCACGTGACGGATATTGACAAGTTGAAGAAGATCTGGTTTACATCCATGGCGGGTGCGTTGTCTGAGGACATCAAGAATCGTGGAAAGTTGATCAATTTCGGGTAAATGTTCCTCTGAAAAAACGTCATCCGTCAGGAGAACTTGCTGGGCAGCAGCGAGCAACCAGCCCATCAAATCAACTCGATGGTGCAGATCACCCGGGCTCACATCAAGATCGCTTTCAATTTCCCTCATCGTTTCTTCTTCCATCCACTTTTCGAGCATCCAAGCCGATTTGACATAGCCCAGCAAGCGTTCTTCAAGCGTGATATCTGTGAGCAACTCATCCTCAATTGAATTGGTTTTGAGCCAGAGAAGCGAATTGACTTCCATATCGCTGTTCTTCGCCCAAAGAGAGCTGAAATCTGGTGTTGTGGTCGCAAGTTGTAGAAGACCAAATTCAGTGACTGGGGCATTTTGCCTCACAAGTCGGCGCACAGCTCGCCGTAATCCTGTTCGAAGCATCGAAGCAGATAGGGGGTCAAGGTACATCTGGGTCACCCGTTCACCCATCATTGTCGCTTCATATTGCATGCCATCGTGGTCCACACCAGCAGATTGACCCCAGCCCCCAACCTGAGCTAGGTCTGTTGCTTGAGTGAACCCCAGCGAGGCTTTTGTGAATGCGGATTCCACCCGAGCCATACCCGTACCGGAAGGTTGAGCATCGGCTCGAAGGTCAACACCGCCCGTCTTTTGCGCAATTGAAGCCCAGATTGGCATCTCGTCGTCCCAATCTTCACTCCCAGCTTCAACGCTTCTGTCCGCTCGACGACCAGCATAGTCTTCGTCGACACCAACACGTCGAATGAACCGTTCAGCCACCAACCAGTCAATCATTCGATCGAGTTGTTCTTTAAGATAAGTTGGAGATACTGAGGCTCCAAGGAAGGTGGCTTGGAAAAAGTCCCCCAATTCACCCCGATGGCGCAGGCCACCGGTCGCAATGGCTGCCAGGAGATGAGTGCGCAACGCTGGCTCGCTCGAAAGTTTGGATGAAATGGATTCGACCGGCCCAAAGAAATAGCGCTGGCTCACATCATCAGCAATCGCCCAGCCATCCGTCCCTTTGCACAACACCCAAGCCTCTCCAAAGGCGTCATACTTCGGACGACCTGCCCTTCCAAGCATCTGTCGAACTTCCATGACAGGCAATGGGCGGCTCATGCCATCATCCCACCGTTTGAGGTCGCGAACAAGGACACGGCGCGCAGGGAGGTTGACACCAGCTGCAAGTGTGGGCGTTGCCGTCAGACCAACGAGCAGGCCTTCTTTGAATGCCCCTTCTATGGCCTTTCTTTGACCATGGGTTAACCCTGCATGATGGAAGGCGACACCTCCGCGAATTGCAGTTGCCAAACGCTCAGCCATTGCAGTTTGTTGGCGCCCCTCCAACCCCTGAGCGAAGTCATCAAGCCTTTTGAGGCGGTCTGGGTCCTCTTTCGTCAAGCGTTTTTGGACACGCTTTGCCAATTTTAGAGCCTCTGATTGGGCGCTGCGCCGGGTGCCGACAAAAACCAAAACTTGTCCATCATGATCCAGAGTGTCATTGACGACGACCCAAGTTGGATGAGATTTTGGACCTTCAAGATCGCGAGGCGGCTGTAAGGATTCACCGTCTGAACTCATCGCAGATGATTGAACAAGCCTTGGTTCAAGATGTAAATCGTGGAAGGTGCTGTACTCAAGAGCCACGGGTCGCCAATTCGACAACACCAGCGTAGCATTGAGCCATGTCGCGAGGTCCTGACAATTGCCGACGGTGGCTGATAAAGCGATGATCTGTGCTTTTGGACGAAGATGACGTAATCTCGTCAAATTGATTTCAAGCGTTGGACCTCGAGTTGCGTCGTTCATGAGATGAAATTCGTCCGCTACAACAATCGACACATTCGCCATCATTTCAGAGCGGTTTCTCATCAAGGAATCTAACTTTTCCGAGGTGCAGACCAACACATCGCATTCCTCAATTTTCTTTGCTTCAGCAGATGCATCACCAATTCCAAGTCCGACGGTNAAATTCACTGAGTTNCACAATTCGCTCAAGTCATCATACTTCTCGCTGGCAAGAGCTTTCAAAGGCACGATATACACAGCTTTCGAGCCAGGTTCATCGACGAGGAGGCGTTTCATAATCCCTATGTAAGCAACAAGCGACTTACCACTTGCAGTTGGAATTGCCAACAAAGTATTGGATCCAGAGAGAACACTCGGCATGGCCTCGTGCTGTGGCGGATGGAGTTGGGANATGCCCCAAGATTGCTCAAGGAATTCACTTACTTCTGAAGGCAAATCAAGTGCCCCAACCGCACGGTTCGCCTCCTCCATGGGGTGCCATCAGTGCCAACAGTCCAAAAGGACAACGCCTCAACCCGTTCAACCCGACATCCCTAAGACCTGCCTCATTGTGTCGAAGCACATGAGCGACGATGTCGAAAGCATGGTTGAAGAACGGCTCTCCGTATTTGATGATGAACCAGATCTGAACGACTGGGTGGAAGTCATGTGCGGCGCTGCTATGGCAGTGCTCGGAATATTCCACCTCATCCAGCCGGGTGAACTCATCAATCCTGATGTCATGCGGTGGTTTTCAGCCGCAGTGGTAGCCGCAGGTGCCGTGTGGGCAGGCCATGGATTGAAAGACATGGCCGTCAAGGAAGTACGCCGCTCCATCGCGATTCTTGAAATGTCAACCAGCGACGATGGCCCAGATCATGGCTTAATTCGTGACGTGCTGCTCAATCCACAGGCATACAGCGAATTCCTACTGGAATCCTATGCAGCGGCATGGGAAGATGGAATCATCACTGAAGAAGAACTTGCGGAATTGCGCTCCTTCCAAGAAGTGCTTGGCATCACAGACGAAGACGCTGCAAAGATGAACCTCGAAGCTGCGGTCAAGTCTGCATCCAAGGACGGTAAAATCACTAAAGAGGAAGAAGAAGCCATCAAGAAGGCAGCTGCTGAAGCAAAAGAAGACGGCGACTCAATGGTCCTCGATGCCAAAGAAAAGGCCAAGAAAGAAAAGTGATCAAACCCAACGATTGGTTGTTTCAAACATTTGCTCAGCAAGTTGCCTTGCCTTGCGCCTTCGGGTGTATTCAACGCGAGATGATGCGCCTAACATCAGCATACCAAGCACTGCCAACGGTGTTGCTGCTGGAAGAAGGCCAGAAGCATTGCGCAGCGCAAAACCTTGAGGCACATCACTCGAATCAAAACCATCCGATGGAACAAACCGGACATCCAAGAGATCGAGGTCACAATCACATAAGGTCACTGAAATTTGGTCCGGGAACAAGGAAGATTGCAACAAGACCCAATCATTTTCTGAAATCGAAGCTGGTCGTGTGCCCCAAGCAGGCACGCTTACCGATCCGGTAGCAGGTGCATCCACCATGTCAAACTCGAGATGGAAGATTGGCGATGTCGGCTTCTCATCAACCACCAAAAGGCCCTCAAGCATCAGTAAATCAAGCAACAAGGAACGTCCTGCGAGAAGGATGAACCTTACCGTCTGTTCTTCCAGTAAACCTTCGTCAGTGGTCTGAACACCTCCTCGAGCAACCTGCCCAAAAATGGCATTATCGAGCCGCAGCGACTCGAGTTCTGGCACAACGAGTTGCCATCGACCATCGTCCATAGGTCTCGCCTCCTCAACCACGAGTCGAACCTTCAGTTGTTCACCTCCAAGCATACCCCAGGTTGCGCCTGTCTGACTGATGAGGACTTGCTCAGGAACACCTGGATAGGACACATCCCACAACTGCTGAAGTCGCATCTCTACCAATTCATCCAAAGTGAATTCATTTTCGAGTTGGACCTCATCTGCACCAGCCCAGAGGGGATGAAACACCCCTCCAAGCAGCAAAAGAAGAACCCCCGGCGCAAACACGCCCCATCTCAAATTGGCAGAAGTTGAATGACGAAGGGCATCGATGCCAAACACGAACAACACACAAATCGAGAACAGCAAGAACCCATAGCCTTGCGATTGNAGGTTGACAGCGCCACTTTCTTCNCCAAGGGCGGCTGCACCCACGGGATAATACGATGCACCGCTGAACCCACTTGGATCAAGTGGACCAAGGCCCTCATACGCCAATTGTCCGGTCCATGTATAGGGTTGGAATTTCTCGGCAACACCCCCAAGGCATAGGGTGTATTCGCCCAAGGGTAAAGCGCGCCAACGGTATGTCATTCGAGTGAACTCATCATCTTCGGAGACAACCACTTCAGGGCCTGGTGCTTCACGCCCATTCGGTTGAAACAAGTCTGGAACTGGGTGGACTTGCTCAACCTCGATTGGGACTGCTTCCCAGCGAACAAGAACGGAGAGAACCTCGTGTTGACCCACTTCGAATGTCCAACAATCTCTGTCATTTTCAACCAAAGCCCCTTCATGAGTGGTTTCAAAATCAGTGAAACGTGGTTCGAGTTCGCTGGATGGTTCATCTGTGTTCCGAGCTTCGATGTCTTCTGACCATTCGATGTCCAATTCCAAAAAGGAGTTCCCCCTCATGTGAAGTTCCCATGTACCCGGCCGGTCCAAGACAAAAGTGAGACGGAGCCGAACTGGATCTTCGGGCCACAGCAACCTTTGCCCGTTCAAGTTGAGGGCCTCATCAGTCAACACAAATGGTTCGTTTTGAGTTTGATCGGGGAGTGGTTGAGCATCAAATTCCCATTCAGTCACCGTCTGACCAAGGATGAGTGCGATGTCAAGTGATGGTTTTGCGGCACCGGTTGCGTCTCCAGTGAATCGAAGATCAATTTCCATCCTCGAAAGAGTCGACGGCAGCAAGGCCAAATCTGTCTGGGCTGGAAGCATGTCAAATTCGATGCTTACGGTTTCTGGTTGGGCAGGGGATGCAAACACAGAATCTGAAACAAGTTCTTCCCCAACTGGCGTTGGTGAAAGAAGGCAATCGTTATCTTCAACGCAAGACAAGTAGACCGTTCCGTCCTCCGCAGTCAAGGTCGGCGCGGCGTGAACAACAGGAGTCAAAATGAGGCAGAACAAGAGGCAGAGAGCGAGGACAGCCCCCCCTTGAGCATGACCCTCATGCTTCATCCCCATGAGTCTGGCTAAAGCAGCCATGGCTTGAATGGACCGGTGAAGTGAGTCAGGCTTTGTCAGGATTGGCACAATCGGTCAGAACAGTTGAGCATGTGCGGCAACGGTAGCGACCTTTCGATTGCTTTTGGCGTGGATAAGAACGATTGCATTGTGAGCAAACCCACAACCATGCTGCACGCGCACGGCGAAGGGTTTCTGTGAATTCAGGTCCGTGACGAGACGCAGACCGTCCCGGCCAAGCCGATTCCAATGCTCTAAAAGTCGAATCATGGCCTCGAAAACCGAGAGCATGAATGTACTCATGATGCAAAACAAACGCTGCATAGGCACTCCATCGGCCTTCAAGCAATTGAGGATGGAGGTCGATCACCTCAACATCCGCAACGCACATTGATTCGGGGTTCACGCCACGCCTCCATCGTGTAACCCCGTGTCTTTGGGTCGCACTTTTTCGTAGAACGCCAAGAGGAACTTCACGCAGGGATTCGACGGGTGCACCAGCCCAGATGGGCATGTCAAGCATGATTTCAATGACGCTGTCGCGTAAGGCGTGCAAGGCTATCCTGGCTTGTGCAGTTGGCCGCACCATACCAACTCAACTCCAGCGATGATAGGCTGGGTGGCCCTCTTTTACTGCCACAAAAAGCCCTTTTCCAGTGGCACAAACTTTGCCTTCTGCTTCCATCAATAACTCAACATTGACTTTGTTGCCCTCAATTGAAACAACTTGACTTGTGATGTGCAGTTCAGTGTCATTTGGAGTTGGGCGACGTAATTGAACNGAATAGGAGGCTGTTACGGTGCATGGTGGTTCATCTAAGCCATCTTGATCCATGAGTGCGACTGCAGCAGTCCAATTACCATGACAGTCCAACAGGGTCCCGATAATGCCCCCGTTNATCATGCCAGGAAAGGCTTGGTGGTGGGCATCTGGAGTGAAGGACATGCGCAATCCATTTTCAATTCGATAACTTTTGATTTGCAAACCATCCTCGTTAGCTGGCCCACACCCAAAACATATCGATGAAGGTGCATATTGATGTTGAACTCCAAGGTCGTCCATGAGGGTCGGTAAACTCGCCAGCACTTGTTTTCTTTGTCGTTTCAACTCGAAATCATCGCAGTGTTCATGGAGGTGAAAGCAGTCACAAGGCCATGGGCGTGAAGAAGAAACCACGCAAAGCGAAAGTTCGAGTCGCCCATGAACTACCTAAACGTCGTCGAATTGCCATCCAGGAAGCAATGAACGCCCACAAGCTCGAAGACCGCCCCGAATGGGATCGAGGTGCGGATTGGGGGAACACTAAATTCTATAGAAAAACAATCAAGCCGGGCACTATGCGAACGATTTCGCTGCCTTTGCTTGAAACGGACCTTGGTGACCCGTGGCCAATCCCGGTCACCATCCTTCACGGAATTCGACCGGGCCCGACAATCACCGTTCTCGGTGGGGTTCATGGCGATGAATTAACCGGGCCATCCGCCTGTACCCACTTACTGTCAAACGCCTTCACAGACCTTGGGAAGCCCCTCGATCCAGCCCACATGGCAGGAACCTTGCGAATCGTCCCCATCATCAACCTCCCAGGCTACCGTTCAAAATCACGCTACTTTCCAGACGGTCGCGACCTCAATCGCCAATTTCCTGGTGACTTCAAAGGCTCGACAACACGACGTGTTGCTGCACAAATGTGGAAGTATTTGCTCAGCGATGTCGATGCTATTGTCGATCTTCACAGCGCCGGTGTCGGCCGTTCAAATATGCCACAAGTGCGAGCAGATCTCGCTCACGCTGGATCAAATATACTCGCCAAAACGTTTGGCATTGAAATCATCCTCGATTCAAAACCACCATCTGGTTCATTGAGAAAGAACGCAGTCCGCAACGACATCCCGTCAATTACCTATGAAGGAGGTGGAGCAAACATCCTTGACCATGAATCGGTCAATGTTGCGATTCAAGGGGTCATCAACGTTTTGAAATCCTTACGCATGATTCCAGGCAACCCAAACCGACCACGGTTCAGAATGCTGGCGAGCGGCTCTCACTGGCTGCGTTCAGGAGAGGGTGGGTTGCTTGACATGTTTGTGACTTCAGGCTCTGTCATGCGTGAAGGAGAAGTTATTGCAACCGTTTCAGACCCTGCTAACCCTGGCCTTACCGTGGACATTGTTGCACCTGAAGATGGCCTTTTGATTGGAGCCGCAACTAATCCATTTACCGCTGCAGGTATGCCAGTTGGTCATTTCTTGCCGATTTCAAAGCACATCGCCTTATTGCAAGACCAAATTGATTCGAACGGACGGTTCTTGGTCTGTGGATCAGAAAACGATGCTGTCTGGAGGGAAGAAACTGAGATTGATGAGGTCGCTGTTGAAGGTGAATGGAGTGGCGGCGGTGTTGATTCAGAATGGGTTGGCTCCAAACCAACACAACACCGACCCCTAGGCGATGGATTTGCAGAGCCAGAAGAAGAGAGTGAATCCTAATCAGGATTGAAACTCAGCCACTGCGGCCTGAACCTCAGTGTCTGTCATGTTTCGACGTTGGCTTTTCGCAACTTCAAACAAGTGTGCAACGAGGTCATCCGAGGCTTCGTAGCCGTTTTGCTCCAGCCACCAGATGATGTTTGAGCGCCCTGCCATATGACCAATACGAATGACTTGCTTCAACCCAAAGTCGCCAGCTGGTACGCCTGAATACACGCGATCTGCCAACCAATCGTCGCCTTTTCGCATGGCCTTGATCACCGCTGACGCGTGAACGCCAGTACCGGTTTCGAACGCATCCTCACCGAAGACAGGGTAGTTTCGAGAGAGTGGAACTTCGATGTATTCATGTGCTTTCTTGACGTAAGCATCGAGTTTTGTCAAATCATTGTCAATCACTCCCATGAGTTTCAAGTTGACGAGGGTCTGGTCAAGGGGTGCATTTCCTGCTCGCTCTCCAACACCCAAGGCAGTGCCGTGGATGACATCTGCGCCAGCTTCAACCGCTGCGATGTTGTTGGCTACGCCCAGACCTCGGTCTTGGTGACCATGCCAATTGACTTCGATTTCATTGCGCTTATAACCACCATCTTTGATGACTTCTTCATCGATGAAATTGAGGAGTTTCTTGACACCGTTTGGGGTGACGTGCCCACATGTGTCGCAAACGCACAAGCGTCGCGCACCCAATTCCATCGCTCGGAGGTAAATTTGCTTGACATCCTCTGGCTTTGAACGGGTGGTGTCTTCGGTGACAAACATCACGGGAACATCATTGTCAACAGCGTACGAAACGGCTTTTTCCATCGTTGTAAGCAACTTTTCCATGGTCCAACCTTCAGTGTACTGTCGGATTGGACTTGTGCCCAAGAACGCACTGGCTTGAATTGGAACCCCGTATTTTTGTTGCAAATCAACAAGTGGTTCGATGTCATTCATGAGTGTACGAACCGCTGCACCTGGTCGAATCTTGAAATCGTGATCAATAATGTGAGCGACCATTGCTTCGATGTGTTCGAGGTGGAATGGACCTGCTCCAGGCAAACCTAGGTCGACTTTTTGCATGCCAAGGTCTTCCATGAACGTCAACAACTCAATTTTTTGCTCGATGGTTGGGTTGCGTGCGCTCGGACTTTGCAAACCATCGCGAAGAGTTTCATCATCAAACCACACTCCATGAGGGTGATTTGCGGGATTTCGAGCAATATCGTACTCAACCGTATTCCAATCGTATATCAATGAACGCTCATCCATGGGAATCACCTGACCGCCAAAAAAAGGGCGGGTGCGTTCAGGCTCAAACGGAAGTCATGTTTGAAGTCGTCGCTGGGTGCAGGTCACTCTTCCTCATCGATTGAAATCGCAGCATCTGCTTGAGCGGCTTCAAATTCCTCGCGAGAAACAACGCCGTCACCGTCGGTGTCCATGGCATCAAATTCATCTTCAACCAAAATCGATGGAAGACGAGCAGAGAAGATAATTTCATCGATGAAGCCGCCTTTGTCCTTGTTTCGTAATTCCATGACTCTGGTTCCTTTTGTGGCTTTTCCAGAAGTGGCTTTGGTTTGGCTCGCTCGAACACGGATCATCATGCCCTTTGAAGTCAACAAGAAGAGTTGGTCCAAATCGTCTGGAATTGTGTGCACTCGGACAATTTCATCCCCTTGGTCCTCATCCAGTTTCATCGTCAACACGCCACCAGCACCTCGGCTGGTCTTTCTGTATCCATCTCGGTATTGCTTGATTTTCTGAGTCTTATCATCGATTGATGTGTTTCCATATTCATCAACAATGTCATGCATTTCACCGTCACCTAATCGACTGCGCTTAGCCATTCCATACTTTGACAAGGTCAGCACAGAGGTTTCCTCATTTGAGGTAGCGATCATACCGACCACCTCATCTCCAGGTTTGAGGCTCATGCCTCGCACACCTGCGGTTACTCGGCCCTGAACCTTCACAGTAATGCTGACGCTACCATCGGGTGCCGTCTTGGTTTGACTTGGTTTAAACCGGCATGCTCGCCCTTTCTTTGAAACAAGAACGACGTGGTCTTCGTCGGTAGCTTCACGAACGGCAACTAAGGTATCGGTTTCGGATTTGAATTTCAAAGCGTACTTTCCATTGCGGTTGATGCGGGTGTAGTCGCCCAATTTCGAGCGCTTCACAATGCCTTCATGAGTTGCAAAGATGAGGTAGTGCCCCTCTGGGTTTTCTTGCAATTCTTTAGAAATTGGCAAAATTGTGACCACGCGCTCATCGTCTCGTATACGCTCAATGACGTTGCGGATGTGGGTGCCTCTGCTGAGACGACTTCCCATTGGAGTTTCCCAGGCCTTGAGGCCGTAGACGCGTCCTTGATCGGTGAAAATCAACAAGCGATCCTTGCTAAAGCAGGTAAGAATCGACTTCGGGAAGTCTTCATCCTTGGTTGTGACGCCCTTGAGCCCCTTGCCACCTCGATTTTGCACACGGAAAGACTCGACTGGCATGTGACGGATGTAATTGTCTTCTGACAGTGAAATCACAATAGCTCGCTCTTCAATGAGGTCTTCGCGATCCATGGAAAGTGGCATTGGATCGATGTAAGAACGACGTTCATCGCCATGCCGCTCAACCATTTCATCCAATTCTTCAAGCAGAATGCTCAATCTGCGGGAACGGGAATTAATGATGTCTTGGAGATCAGCAATCTTAATCTGCAATTCTGCATATTCATTCTGCACCTTTTCGACATCGAGTCGACTGAGTTGATACAACCGGCGCTCTGCAATTGCTTTTGATTGGGCCTCGGTGAACGAAAAGGCATCGATTCCTGGCATGATTTCGGTGCCTTGCAGCACAGCTTCGAATTGATCTCTGCTTGAACTTGCTTTACCTGCTGCGATGACATCGTCGATTCTGTCTTGTGCTTTGACAAGACCTTCGAGGATATGGGCGCGAGCTTGAGCTTTTGCCAAATCAAATTGAGCTCGACGTTCAATGATGCCTTCACGGTGTTTGACATAGGTGTCGAGCATCACCGGAAGCGTCAACAGAACGGGACGTCCGTCGAGAATACCCATCATGTTGGCAGAGTAGGATTCTTGGAGACGGCTTGATTTGAACAGTTGGTTCAAAACGGCGTGAGGGTCCGCATTATTTTTGACTTCAATCACGACACGAATGCCCTCTTTTGAGGATTCATCACGAATGTCTCGAATGCCCACAACGGTTCCTTTGTTGACGAGATCAGCGATATGAACAAGCATGTCCGCTTTTTTGACTTGGTAGGGAATTTCTGTAATGATGATGCGCTTTCCATTGCTGTCATCATGCACATCGCAACGTGAACGCACGTGGAAACGACCTTTTCCATGCGTGTACATGTCAATGATTCCATCGATGCCGTGTATGGTTGCACCGGTCGGGAAATCAGGACCCTTGACGTGCTCCATGTACTCTTGAATTGAAATTGAGGGCATTGAAAGATCGCCTTCACCTTGTTCCAAAATTTTTCCTACATGCAGATGAATTGCACCAGCAACCTCCGTGAGGTTGTGGGGAGGAATGCGCGTAGCCATACCAACAGCAATTCCATCGCTTCCGTTGAGAAGCAGGTTTGGAAGACGGGCCGGGAGGACGGTCGGTTCATTCTCAGAATCATCAAAATTGGGCTGGAAGTCGACGGTTTTCTTATCGATGTCTTCTAGCATGTGCTTTGCGATTCG
>QQSI01000008.1:0-20992 GCA_003602645.1 Candidatus Poseidoniales archaeon
ATGGGTCAAAACCCCGGAACTCAAGACTTGATTGGTACAGTTTCAGCCATCTCCAACAGCCTCATGAACGAAGTGAGTAAGGTCATCATCGGAAAAAACGAAAACCTCCGCAGGGTCACTGTCGGGATCCTATCAAACGGGAACATGCTCCTCGAAGATTTCCCCGGGTTGGCGAAAACGCTGCTTGCAAACACATTTGCACAAGCCCTTGGATGTAAGTTCAAGCGTGTTCAATTCACCCCTGACTTGCTACCTTCCGACATCATGGGGACATACATGTACGATCAAAAAGCAGGCGAATTCAAACTTCGTGCTGGTCCATTGTTTTCTAACATTCTTTTAGCGGATGAAATCAACCGTGCACCACCAAAGACACAAGCAGCTCTCTTGGAAGCAATGGAAGAAAAGCAAGTGACAATTGAGGGTATTACACACAAATTACCCGCCCCATTCGTAGTTATTGCAACACAGAACCCAATTGAGCAAGAAGGAACGTACCCACTTCCTGAAGCTCAAATGGACCGATTCCTGATGAAGATGAGCATGGGTTACCCGGACCGAGCAGAAGAAAAAGCAATTCTTGCTCGCCGAAAGTTGCGAGGAAAGGACGGTCACGATGTTCTCCAAGTGACTTCACCAAAGAAGGTCGTGGCCATGCAAAAAGCACTTGAAACGGTTCATGTCGACCCCGCTATTCTCTCTTACATCGTTGAAATTGTCCAACGAACCCGTGAAGATCACAGGGTGACCAACGGTGCATCTCCTCGTGCGTCACAATCGCTGTTCAAGACTGGGCGTGCGGCAGCAGCCATCGCCGGCCGAAACTATGTCATTCCTGATGACATCAAGGGCATCGCATTGCAAGTCATCTCACACAGAATCAACATGAAACCAGAGGCAAAGATTCGAGGAATCACCGGCATGCACATTGTCCGAAAAATCCTCTCGGAAGTTCCAGTCCCAGTGATTCAACCTGCTTGATGATTCGACCTCTGTGGTTGCATTCAAAGAGGAGAACCTCTTTTCCTAACATGTCCGAGGAGGTGAGTTGATGAATCCGTACAAAATGGTCGTAGCGGTTGCAAACCAGAAAGGTGGGTGTGCAAAAACAACAACCGCTGTCAACCTCGCCGCAGCGCTTGCCAAAGGATCGGCACGTCAAGGATTGCCTAAGGCCAAGGTGTTGCTGATTGATTTGGATCCTCAAGGCAATTGCGCAACCTCGTTTGGGGTCGAAAAGAAAAATGTCAAGAAAACCTCGTACGACCTGCTCACCAATGACTCAGGAGAAGAATTGCCGCTCTTGGAGGAGTATCTGATTGGCCCTGAAGAACTCACTCGTTCCATGCAAGAGGCCTGGAGCATGCGAAATAACAACAAAAAAGCCCCAGACAGCGTTTCTGTCGGACATCTCTGGTTGCTACCAAGCGACATCCATCTCTCCGGCGCAGAAATCGAACTAAGCCATAAAATTGGTCGAGAAACTCGCCTGCGTGAAGCGCTCATGCCAATCATCGATGAGTTCGATTACATCATCATCGACACACCTCCCTCGTTGGGTTTGCTGTCCATCAACGCCATGTGTGCAGCGAATTGGGTGATGGTCCCCGTTCAAGCCGAATACTACGCCCTTGAAGGGTTCAGCATGCTAATGAATTCAATCAAAATGATTCAACGGAGGATCAATCGTAACCTGAAGATCTTCGGTATTGCGATGACGATGGTTGACGCTCGCTCAAAACTGAGTCGGCATGTCTGTGATGAAGTGAACAAAAAGATGCCAAATAAATTGTTCAAAACGACAATTCGGCGTTTAGTCAAGGTTGCAGAAGCCCCATGGAGCGGTGCCCCTACTGTCCTACTGAACAAACCTACCAATTCTGGCGCTGGTGCTGGGTCCCTCGAATATTGGACCCTAGCAAAGGAGTTCCACAAGAGGGTGCAAGAAATGCGTCGTGAGTTTGGCGTCAATGAAGAACCGAGGCTTTTACGGCAGCGAAAGAACCGGTAAAATGCATCCCCGAGGTCCTGATTTTACCCAAAAAAGGCCACTTTCAGCAAATCTTCCTTCGCGGGGGTTAAGTAGCCCATAGAACGCAGTGGCGAGCAAGGGATTGCAATGACTGGTGAAGGGATGACCTCTGTGAGCGTGAGTTACGAAGTTCGACGACAATTGAACACCATGCGCAGCACAAGCGGACATAAGAGTGTGAATGAGTTGCTTCTCGACATGGTTCGAGCGCACAAAATTGCAAAAATGAACGGTGAAATTGAAACACTTCGCAACCGCATGAAGGCGGTGGCTGATGTTGAAGTCGAACATTTGGTCGACCGGTTGAACCTCGCTCCTTTCAAGGTGTGATCCCATGATGGAATGGCGCCCTCTTGGTTACGAATTTGATGCCCGTAATTTAGTTCGGGCCTTGTTCAGTGAGAACACCGATGAGGGGAAACTTTTGGTTGCAGCTGCCTGTGGCCATGTCGAAATTTTTGCTCGTTCAACCGCATGGAACGGTGTTTTGTGGCTGATCATGAACACCCTGAAACAAGATGGAAAACCAGTCTACACCGGTGATGAGTTGGGCGCTCTGCGCGAATCACTACCCATTGTTTGGCGCTGATTGATTTACGAAACTGCTTGACAAAGGGTGTTGAGCGCCTCGTTCCACTGCCACCCAGCGAAGTGTATCGTAGACTGCTTTTGCACGTGTGTATTTGAGCAAGGCTCGAATCTTATCCTTTTGAGAACCATTTTCCTTACGCTCGAGGTACCGAAGGTGTTGCAGTTTCATTTCAGATTCAACTTCTCTGAAGAGATCTTCAATCTCAGATTTTTTCCTGTTGTACAAGCGTGTGTTTTCGGACCAGGGGTCATGTTGGCGAACTTTGGACATATACATGCGAGCCAATGAAGCCCATGCAACAAGGTTGGCCTTGTTACTCTATTGAGGCCTCCTTAGTTCACTTATTCTTATCCAGCCATTCTTGACCATACCATTTCCATTGGTCCATCGTCCACCCTTCTGGAAGCCCAGAATCGGGTATTGGTGGGGTTGCTGCAGGAGCGGCTTGTTCCGTTATAGCAGCGGGTTCAGGAGAGGATTGGGTGGATGGTTGGATGCCTGCAATGGATTCAATGCTGTCCTTTTCCCCGTAAAGGGTACCAGCATCAATCACTTCACTTGTTTCTTCGTTTTCTGGGAGGTCTTCGTCCTGGATGCTGAAATCAAGATTAGCTATTTCATCGTCCCAAGCTGAATCAGACTCGACCCCACCTTGGGCCGAAAGCCCCGCAGTTCCCTCAAGTGCTTCTGCCGAGGCAGATCGTGATTTTTGATTTGGAACAAATGCAGTACCGTAGAGTTTGATGTTCGCTTTCTCTTTTCTCTTCTTGCTGATTGCGGCGACAACCACAATCACGAGTGTGAGAATTCCGAATGCTGCACCACCAACCGCTATGACTTGTTTGACGGTGGAAGAATCAACCTCTCCACCTGAATCAAGCAGTCCTGAGTTCTTGCTTGTGTTCCATGCTGAATAGGAATAATCACTTTCATTAACTCCTTTTTCACGAGCGAGGTAGGCTTGGTAATCGCCATCTCTCCATCCCATGCAAGCATCGGTCATGTCATCGAAATTCAGCATGCAGTGATCTTTTTCTGTCTGCACAAGGGGTCGCGTGTCATCGTAATCGGAATTTGACCCTACACCGTCTTTATCGCCATCAAAGTACTCGTCTGGATTGGTTTCCATCCCAATGGATTCCGTACGATCTACCCAACCATCACCGTCAAGGTCTTCGCATCCATTCGAGGGAACCTCGATGAAGCCAACTGGTGAGGTTGCGTTCGCAAGCCAGGCCTTAGTTGAGGTTCCAAATTCCCATGGGCAAGCATCGGGCAACAGGCCAGTGATGTTGTCTCCAAAACCATCCCCATCTTGGTCCCGCCATTGCGTGGATTGGGAAGGGAGGGCATCGGCTCCTTGCTCGATGCCGAAGTTTTCGTCAGGATTCGAATACCCGTCAAGGTCTGTGTCTGTGCACCCAAAGCGGTCGTGTTTCGAAAACCCATTTTGGTTTGGGCAGGCGTCGGGCATCAGGCCATCTGGGTTGCTGCCGTAGCCGTCGAGGTCTTCATCTGCCCATTGAGTTGGTTCGTCAGGGAACATATCGCCGTCTTGACCCTGCATGTTGTCACCGTAACCATCACCGTCCCGATCTTGCCACTGGTCTGCATTATTTGGGAAAAGGTCCCCTTCTGTCCCGGCGGGATTGTCGCCATGCCCATCACCATCAACGTCAATGTATTGTGTCCCATCGTTTGGGAATTGATCGCCCATGAATCCGTCGATGTTATCGCCGTAGCCATCCATATCTGCATCCGACCATTGTGTGAATTCCAGAGGGAAAGCGTCGTTTGAATCCGTCACTCCATCGCCGTCGGTGTCGAGGTCATACAACCTGACCTTTGAGGAGGAAAGAAGAGATGTCACGATGTACAATTCCCCTGTAAACGGTGTTGATGAACCGATGACAGAGCCCTGAGAAGTGTAGGTTTCCCCTTCGCTGAATGTTGCACCGTCAATCATTGTGAGTTTCCCATTTTGGGTGCCAGCGATGTATGTGCTGTTGTCCACTTCCTCTAAGTGAACGATTGATGAACCATGGCTCAATGAGAGCGTTTCAACAGCCCAGGAATTGGTGTTGTATCGGTACAGTGCACCATTCGCTGCACCAACAATAAGGTGGCCATCGTGATCTTGAAGCAGGGCATTGACGATGCCACCAGGTTCGCTCAAAGTGGTCAATAGCGTGCCTCCATTGTCGGAAATATGAACTTTTGAATCATAGCCCCCAAGTGCAATTCGACCGTCATCGAGCAAGAGGAATGAATTGAATCCACTTTGAACGGGAGGCGAATAGGTTCCCGTTGCGCCCTCAGAACTGTATTCTTCGGCTCGGCGGCGACCAGCAAAATGTGCAAGCCACAAATCACCCTCTGTGTCCCAATCCATATCGTTGACCGGATCTGTTGTTGAGATGTTTCTGTTGGCAATTTGCAAGTCCATATGAACGATGAAGACACCAGCGTCATGAGCCACAGCAGTCAAGATTTGGGCATCATCAAGTCGAGCCGAGTTTGCACTCACATTGAGATCAAGGCTCCAAAGCGGAACGAGAATGCCATTGCTGAACGAGTTCACGCTCAAATTTCCTTCAACATCAACGGTCAGGATGGTACCGTCGTTCATCGTTTCCCAATGCACCATTTTTGTCGCGGTCTGATGGGTATAGCCAGCATCGATCAGTTCTACCTCGTTGGCGACAACTGTAGGGGCAAAGGCCACCAATGGAAGCATGGTGAAGGCGATGAACAGTACAAGGAACCGGTTCATGGGTGTAGCCAATCCCTCTATCATTATCAATGAGCCGATGCTTGGCTTCATGTCAAAAAAGGAGTTCATGCCTCGTCTTGCTCTTCTTCATCTTCGTCTTTGCTGACTGATTTCACATTCAACGGTGTCAACCTACGGACGGGGGTGAGTGTTGCTGTGGGGGTTTTGGCCTTTTCAGCAGATGCTCCTCGACTAATGTTTGGTGGTGCTCCACGTGGCTTCTTGGGTGTTAATTGTGGAAGCACCGGCTTGAGCGTGGTTGTTGCGACAGGCTTGACAGCGCCCACCGGCGACAGGACTGCTGTGATTGGGCGCATCATGGCTGTTTCCACTGGTGCTTCATCTTCCACATTCGTTTCTTCGCGAACTGCTGGCTCCACCACTGGTTCAATCGATTCGATCTCTTCGGCAACCGCTGCCTCAAGTTCTTCAGTTGGCACAGCAACTGGTGCTTCCTCGACAACCTCAGTGATTTGAGAAGCCGGCAATGGAACATCATCAAGTTGCGGCGTTGCTGTTGATTCTACCAAAGACTTGACCGGTTGCAAGGGCTTTCGCACAATCTTAGGTTGAACTGGCTGTACTAATGTGGGCGCACTTGTACCAAGTGGGGCCTTGATTGGCTTCACCAAAGGAGCACCTGGCATGGTCAGTGGTTTAGAACTGGTTGCCGGGGCTCGCATTCCAGCGAGGCCCATTCGAGGTTGTTGTGGTGCTTGCCCACCGAGCATACCTCGCATAGGACGGCCTGCTGCTGCTCCAAGGGCGTCTGGACGAGCCCCAAGTGCGGAAGGATCCATGCTGGCGGATGCTTGACCTGGAGCGTTTTGCCCAGAGATTGATTGCATCCACATCTGGCGCTTTTCTGCCCTGGTGTCCGTGGATTGGAGTTCGCGGAATTCAGCTTCACGGGAACGGTAGTTTTCTTCCTCTTGATCCACTTCACCTTGCACTTGCCTGGTGACTGCTTCTCGCATCTTGTCCTCTGCCATTTCCTTGAAAGCATCCATCTTTTCTGTCAAACCTTGCAGCCGGTTTCTGATTTCTGCACGCTTGAGACCGAGTTGTGCTTCAATTTCCGCACGGATGTGTGCTTCACGCTTACGAACATCGATGAGTGCCTTGTTCCGCATAATCTCTTCACGCTTGTCGAGTTGGCGTTCAAGTTGCACTGCAACTTCCTCTTCCTTGCGTTCTCGGAATGCGTTGAGTCGCTCTTCCATGTCCACCTCGAGTTCGAGAGAAGTCTCTTCCTTCAATAAATCCAAATCGGTCTCAAAGGTCAGGCGTTCATTGCGGAGACCTGCATCCACTTCGGACATGATCGCCTTTCGAGCCGATGCTTCACGGGATTGGAATTCAAGTTCGAGCCGTTCCGACCAATCGGTCTTTTTCGCCTCGTACTGAGTTTCGAGTTGTTCGCGGAGTTCTGCTTCTCGCTCATATCGGAACCGAGCAAGTCTGTTCTGAATCTCTGCCTCACGTGTGCTGCGGTAGGAAGTAAATTCTTCATCCATACGCTGTTCAAGTTCGACTTCAACATCCGCCTTGAGGGTGCGTGAAATATCGTCAACTGCCTTTGAGAAGGTGATGTCATACTTCTCACGCAACCGTGACTTTCGTTCTGCAAGCCTCTCTGAGTGTCGTGCTTGCAGTTGTTGTTCGATTTCAACACGCAATTCATCTCGTCGCCGAGCGATGGCAAGTTCGACATCTTCGCGCATCCGTTCTTCGAGATCGTCAGTTTCTTGCCGCAACCGGCCTTCAAGTTCAGATTGGAGTTGTTCCGCAATGTCCTCTTCTAAACGGAGGCTTCGGCGTTCATACTCTGCTTTGAGGCGAGCTTCACGTTGCTTCAAGCGGGTTCGAAGTTGCTGTTCAAGACGGGTTCTGATGCCACGGCGGAGTTGCTCTTCCCGTTCAGCAAGTCGTGCGTTGTGCCCCTCTTCCAACCTTGAAATCTCATTTGATTCCATCTCTGTAAAGCGCTTTTCCATCTCGGCGTGGATGTCGGCCTCGATGCCTCGGATGCGGTGCTGGAGGTGTTGATTGAATTCGAGTGAAAGGCGCTCTTTTTGGATGTCCAATCGCTGACGATGTTCATCATGCAACTGAGCTTCAATTTGTGCCTTGAGTTGGGTGCGATGTTCCTCAAGACGCCTGTCTTGTTCGACTTCAAATTGGTCACGCATTGCTTCAAGTTGGCGGCTCAAACGGAGATCGAGTTCACCTCGCATACGAGATTCTTCTCGCGCCAGTGCATCTCTTTCAAGCATGCTGAGGTCCTGTTCCATCGCCTCTCGCATTTCTTTCTCGAGTTGATCAAGCGTCAATTCATGCTGAACTGCCAGATCAGCAGCGAGCGCTTCTTGCATAGCTGAAACACGCTCAGCGATGGCCTGCTGACGAAGTCGGCGCTCTCGTCGGAGATCGGCCCTAAGACGCTCTTCCTGGCGGAACCTAGCAGAGGTCATTGTTGCTTGGTCAAGCGAAGAAGTAGGCGTTGAAGTGAATTGGGAACGGAGCGCTGATAGAGCAACTTTGTCAGCGTTTTCACGCTTCTTCCGTGCCGCATCGAGTGCCTCAGTACTCTTGCTTGCGCTCGGTAACATCGTATCCCATCCACTGTTTCATGCTCTTCTCATCATAGATAAGGAGCGCGACGAGACGGAGGCTTGACAAGGCGTTTTGAAGGGTGAAATTCCACGGCCAAAGTCACGCTAATTGAGTCCTGAAAATCTACTCCTTACGACGAAGGGAATCAGAATTTGACATTGAATGCTGTGTCGCAAGCAGGACAATCAATGCGTCGACCACCTGGCTTTCTCTTCATGCGCAACTGCCGTTCACAACCCGGGCACGTGATTTCCACCTTGGGAATATGAGGTGTGAGGGTGAAGTGGTGCATGCAGGACGCACACTTGAGGTGGGCGGGGCGCTTGTCGACTCCAGCAATCAGGACTTTACCACATTCTGGACAACCGACTTTTTCTTCTTTCCATTTCTTGCGAGTGACTGGGTGATCAATTCGAACATTTGCGGAACAAAGGGTGCATTGCACCTCGCCAAGAGCGCTTGGCAACAGGCCTTCGCATTTTGGGCAACTGAGCGCAGGAGGGGCCACACGAGATTCAACTGTTGACTCTTCGCTCATGGTCTCGCCTCTCTGTCTTCGTTTTTGATGTATTGCTCTAGGCAGGGTCAGCGCTTCTTTGCGATGAGCACAATGCTCTCTGGAAGGAAATTCCATGGCAAATCCAACGGGATTCCATGTTGTTGTGCCAACAGTTCAAGCATTTTCTTCGCACCAACTTGATCCCGTGACCCCTCAAGGTTGATCACACGAACATCGCCGCCGTGTTGGACCGCATTATGCAGGCCGTCAGGAAGTGGGCCAGATGAGGCTTGGGCAAGCGGGGTCGGAGACGGGAGTGGGGCACTCGGAGAGGCTTGGAGCAATTCCGGAAGTTCGACCTGTGCTGCCTTTCGCCACCATCGTGCTCGACCTTGATCTCGATGATTTTCAATTAAATCCAGTGAGGCAAGTTTCTTCATGTGGTGATAGAGGTTGTACCGGTCGACACCTAATTGACGCTCAATCTGGACCGTACTCAATTCATCAGAGTGTGTGAGAGCGAGGTAGATAGCACGCCTTGTTGGATGAGCAAGCGCGCTTGTGACTGGGTCTACTCGTACTCTGGCCATGCGCTCACCATGAAGGAAGAAGCCGCTCTATGGTTTGAAGATGCCGCGTAAAATGAAGCTTAAGACATGAACCGGTTGTTCAGCAAACCGAAGGCTTCCCTCGTGTCCCTCCACAGCGAAACAACGATGTTTTTCAACAACGAAAGGGCGCCATCCGAACCTGCAAGTCTTGCCCCGTTGAGGATCACCAGAATGACCGAAGCTTCGTGGATGAGGACACCAACCCATAGTTGATCATACATTTGTCCGATGACCGCGCCAACAAGAGCCAGTGTAATGCCTACAGAAATCACAAAGTTACCAATTAAGATCCGTTGAGCTTGTCGGGCAAGATCGATGAGTTCCGTTAGCATTTGAGGGTCATCGCCAGGGATTAACACGTCCGCTGCTTCGAGGTTGACTGTTTCTCCGCTGCCCACAGCAACACCAACATCTGCGACTGCGAGTGCTGCTGCATCGTTGAATCCGTCTCCAACCATCATCGTGATGTGTGTTTTAGAGCGGCCGCGAACCCATTCGACTTTTTCTTCAGGAGAAAGACCACCGTGGGCTGATGCTTCGGGAAGACCGACGCTTTTCGCGAAGGCTGTGACTGCTGCTTGGTTGTCACCAGAGAGAATTTCAACGTTGATGTCTCGTTGGAATAAGGCTGGGATAAGGCGGTGGCTTCCGTCCCGTGTGTCGTCGTGAATGAAGGTGAATAAGGCCAATGCATTGCCATCTCGAGCAAGTAAACTGGCGCCATGACCCTTTGCTTCGGCAGATGAATAAGCCTCTTTCAGCTCCTCTGGAACTTTAACCCCCAACTCCCCAGCACGATCATAACGAATGAAGGCCACATCTTTGCCCCCAACCTTCCCGCGCACACCTGCCTCAATGTCAGCCAAGACATTGACTTTTGTTGGCTCAAGCCCTTGTTTTCGAACATAATCCGTAACCGTCAATGCATAAGGGTGTGAGGAACGTGCTTCAAGTCCAGCAGCAAGGCGGAGGGCAGGGTCTTTTTTACGGCCCTTGGCGAACACTACCTCACCGATTCGAGGCTTTCCTGAGGTCAGGGTTCCGGTTTTATCGAGCAAAATGTGCTCAACCTTTGACAATCGTTCAATGACGTTCCCACCGCGGGCGATTGCCCCAATGTGGGCAGAGCGCGCAAGAGCTGCTGCGTGAGGAACCGGAGTCGCTAGCAAAAGGGCACACGGGCAAGCAACAACCCAGAGCAGAAGAATGATTTTCCAATCCTCTGGGAACATGGTCCACCAAATTACAAAGGCTCCGAATAAAACAACCGGGACCCAAATGGCTGTGAAACGTTCGATGATGTTGTGAAGGCGTGGGGGTTCTTCTCGGAAGGTATGGACTGCATCAATCAGACCTGAAAGACGGGTGTCGTCACCAACAGCGGTGACTTCGATGACCACTGGCCCTCGAGCAAGCACGAGACCAGCTTGTATCTCATCGCCTTCTGCAATCTCAACGGGAACTGATTCACCGGTCAACGGAGCTTTATCGAGTGCCCCATACCCTTCAACGATCGTCCCGTCTGCTGGAATTAACTCCCCGCTTCGGATTTCAAGTCGATCGCCTTTACGGACCAATTCAATTGGCACTTCCTCATAGGCTGAATTTGGGTCTGGCAATGCACAACCATCCGCACCTATAAGTGGGGTTGGGGCCGCCATTGCAAGCGAAAATGCTCCGGCTTTGACGGCTGATTCAATGCCTATTTTTGATGGAGGTGAAGCTTTTGTGAGTTTCCGAGCCTTGCGCGGCAAACGATCCAGACCCCCTTGCATGGCGTTGCGTGCTTGCAAAAGCGCATCCCCTTCGAGGTGAGCGGTAAACGCGACCAAAATAGCGACAATCAATGCTTCTTCCCACATGCCCAAGATGGCAGCGCCAATGACGGCGAGACTTGTCAGCACTTGGAATCCCATTTGCCGGTTAGCAAGGCTCGCTAATGCTTCTTTGAACATCTGCATGCCTCCAATCAGCAACCCCGGTAAGGCAATGACACCCAGAACATAACCAGGCCACCCCAACAACTCCCCAACAATCACAAGGGCGAGGAGCGGTAAGGCAATACCTCCACCAATCAAGCGCCATTGATCAGGACGAATTCGATTGGATTGGGCAGGGATGAGGTTGACCTTCATTCCAGATATGTGTTCCAGGGCTCGATTGCGCTTTTCAAACAATTCAGGCGTAGCATCTGGAGCTAACTGAAGGATAATTCGGTCATCGTCGCTGATTTCCACGTCGAGAACACCCGGCTGTTGGCGAAACAACTTGGTCAATTTTCGCCGATCGATTCCATTTCGGCGGGCGATGGTCGTCGCCTTCGCCCCTGCCAATTCAAGGTAATCAACATCAGGTGCGTGGCCGAGTGAGCGAAGAACCGAAGAGACCTCCGCCACATGACCGTACTCAAGGTCAATTTTGAAACGGACCGTCCCTGCTGTTGCAGAGACATGAATATCGTTCGCTTGGTGTAAGGTGTCCAGAGCCCGCGTCGCCTTGCTAGCGCAATCTGGACAATCCATTCCAAGCAAAGGCCAGCCAAGTTCGTAAGTCCCTGTCGCTTGTTCAACCACAGAGGTGTCGACGAGTTCGGCCGTAAGAACAGGAGGGGCAGCATTTACCTTGGGCTCGCTTTTCTTTGACTTTTTCTTTTTTTGAAGGATTGGTTTTGATTTTACAACCTTTGCAGAAGGTTCATCTTCCTCAAGAGAGAGAAAAAANTCGTCTTCCGCCCCCTCGACCATATGATTGGGTTAAGCGCTACACAAATAATGCCTACCCTTTGAGTCCTAGAATATGCTCACCCGTATTCACGAAGAACGCCAATCTTTACGCCAACTTCCCACTTCGCAAGGTCATGGAGTGGCTCCCACAAGGTTGGCGTCCAAAGGTCGTGGCCGTCGATATTGATGGAACCCTTACCGATGGAAATAAACAACTTGACACAGGGGCAATCAAAGCCCTACGTAGGTTGGAGGATGCTGGAATACCTGTGGTTCTGGCGACTGGAAATGTTCGAGCCATTACCTATGGTTTGTGGAGGTTCCTCAAACTCTCTGGACCTATATGCTGCGAAAACGGCGGTGTTCTATGGCACAAAGCATGGGGGGGACCAATTGTGAGAGCTGATGGAAAGGAAGCAAAATTGGCTGCAGAATGGCTTTCAGGCCAAATCGAAGGGCTCGACCCAGAAGGGATTGAAACCAACAGTTGGCGAGAAAGTGAGTGGTGTCTGTTTCCTGACGAAGACCTCGAAGCAGTTCAACAATGCATTGCTGAAAGTCAATGGTCACATTTGTCTGTTGTCCGCACTGGATTTGCAATTCACCTCATGGAGCCACATTTGTCAAAAGGAACCGGTTTGGAGGTCATGTTCGAAAAGATGGGATGGGCTGCTGAGGATGTGTTGTGCGTTGGCGATGCTCCGAACGATCTTCCTATGTTTGAATTTGCACACTGGTCGATAGCGGTGGGTGGTGCTTTTGAACAAGTCAAGGAGGCCGCTGATGTGGTTTCGCCCCATCCCCATGGTGCAACATTCACTCCTCTCGTTGATGCGATTTTAGCGCAAAAATGAGGGTTTTTTTGGCATTTGAAAAAACATCACTTGATATATCCTCAGGATTCATTTCTCATACATGGCACTGGAATGCAACATTGATGCAAAAGGGAAAGCAGCTCGACTCGCCGGTGGTATAGCCAGCGTTGGGGCCGGAGCATTGTTGCTCGGCGTCGTTGCAAGTGGAGCGATCAGCGGTTCATTCTGGTGGCTTGCATCTGTTGGTGCTCTCGCAGGAGGGGCTTTTGCAATCTTTGAAGCCCGCGCAGGCTGGTGCGTTGTTCGGGCATTGGGCATCAAAACGCCTCTTTGAGAACCAAAGCGGGTGAATCAGCGGCCTTTGCTCCAAAACATCATCCACGGTGAAGAACCCGTTTTACTGAAATTTTTCCAACGCAGTGTATCGTTTGCGAAAGGAGTGCCGGGGGCAGGATTCGAACCTGCGAAGCTTTACGCAGAGGATCTTGAGTCCACCCCCTTTGACCGCTCGGGAACCCCGGCTTATGCCCCACGCTTGGACCTCATGTTCTTGACTATTGCTCTTCATCAAATTGGTCAAGATCTTTCGGCCTTGGCGGGGGGAGATTCTGAGTAAACAGGACGGCATCCACGTGTTTTCGAGTGTGTTCTGCCATCTTTTCCTGGCGACGGTACACACTAAAAGCCAAAACGCCAGCAGCAAGAATGACGACCAGCACTGCAAATCCAAGGCTGTCGAGGCCACCTCTGCTCGAATCTGGTTGAGGCTGAACCTCACCCATTGGAAGAGGAATGTTCCCTGTCACATCTACAAGAACAACACTCAGTCCTAAGCGGCCGACCGTCCATGGTTCTAGACTCCAGGTGTGTTCCGTCCAGGAGCCTGGCATGAGTTCAGATGTGTTTGACTCCAAAATACGTCCGTCTGCGTCCACAAGATGGACTGTAACGCTTCCATTCACCAGACCTTCATTGGCCACCCGAACAAAGATCGAGATGTTTTCCCCCACAACTGGCCGGTAGGGCGTCACGATAATATTGTCAAATCTTGGCTCAAAAGCGACCCAACGGAAGGCGGGGGTTAATGGAATACTGCTCGTGCCAAATCCGGAAACATCCCTTCCTGCAAGGTCTGAAGCTGAAAACCAAACGGACAACCGGTCTGTTCGTTCAAGGACAATTGAGCCATTTGGACGCATGTCTACTGTTCCTGAGTAGGTGTTGGTGGTTCCAGTACCTGCACTTAGAGGAACTTCTGCACTTCCTTCACTGCCCTCAATGGGTTGCCCCAGCCGCAAAAAGGTCCAATGCATCGTGACTGGATGCTGGCCGAGACCTTCCTGATCGCTGAGAATAACAATGATGTCTTGAGCGCTCAGCATGTCAGAGTCAACAATGGCCAGCGTACCCGGAGGCACGGTGAGTTGTGGTGAATATCGATCGATGGTAAAGTTGAACCGTTCATCATGCTGGATAAGATCGTTCTCTACAATCACGTCAATGAAACCCAGATTGTGCTTAATGGTCGTTTCATTGAGCTGTATGGAATGGTTTCCAATGCCCAACTGATCGACCGAGAAGTTCGATGAAGTGGACCGTTCCCCGTCCGAAAGCACGGTCTCAATTGAAATTTGATTTGGTGTGTATTCTGCAGGGATGGTTGTCCCGGCGTGAACCAGTTCAACACTCAGGTAAAGGACATCGTTGCGGTGAACCCAGAAATGATGCCCCTCGGTTGAGCCAATGGGCAGGGTCATGTCCTCAAAAACAGGGGGTTTCAATTCAAGTGCATAGGAAAAATTCCATGAGAACACGGTGAGTTTTGAAAGCCCAATACCAACGTCTTGGCCTTCATCGAAGACTTTCAATGACGGAATGGCTTCCTCCAGAAGTGGACTTTGATGCAATGTCCATGCCAGCCGGAAGGCGATAGAGACGCTCCATTGTTGCGTTAAGCCCTGTTTTGTTACGGTGACGACCGGCACTGTTTCAAAACACGATTGATCAAACAAAGTTTCTGCGAACCTTGGGCGATGTTCGATAAAGCACGTGCTGCTTTGATCTCGGCCCAAAAGAGACAATTCAATCCCATCAAGTGAGTTGATGCCGTTGCCGTCGGTGAGAATAAAAGAGAAATGATGCTCGTGGCCCAGCAATAATTTGCCGTCCAATACATCAAACTCAAGGGTGGAGGTTTCAATCAAGGTGTCATATCTTTCTTGAACGAGAATGGTGGATAAATCGGTTGATTCCCCAAACGCACCACCACCTTGTAATGTATTTCCTGCCAAATCGGCAGCTTGAATCACCACGCTGGCTCTCCCTGAGGAGGCGCCACCGGTGATGTCACTCCAAGAAAGAAGAGGCAAATCAACAACCGCCTCGGTTAAGCCAATGTTGAAGGTGATTGTTTGAACAGAGTATTCCTCTTGATCCATGATTCCATCCAAATTTACATCGTCTTTTGACTCAAGCCAAGTATAGAACTGCAATGTGTTTGCCAAGCCTTCTTGATCTTCAAGCGTCAAACGAAGAGCCACATCCTGACCTTTCATCCAAATGTGATTGTTTGCTGGAACAACCCCCCCAGGATCAAGAGCGAGCAAAGAAATGGTGCTCGGAGCAACTCGGTCGAACAAGAACGGTACATCGCTGGAGCGCCCGGTAAAATCGAGGCTTGTTTCAGCAGAAGCGTCAATCGGGCCGCGCCGTTCGAGGTGAGGCGAAACGACAATACGAGTGCTTGATGGAACGTTGTCCATCATCGAAGGCGTTGAAAGTTCAATCGAAAATTCGCCATTTGCATCCACTTCAGCATACCAAGACGACGACCATTCGACAGGTTCACCCGGCCATTCATCAGGGCCTCCACTGATGTTGACTGGTGGCACGGCCACCGCATCAACACGAACATTAGCCTCATGTTCACCAATGTAGGATTGTGCGACCCCTTGAAAACGAACAGCACCAGTTGCAAGCATCGGTTGGCTTGCGTTCAGGTGGAAGGGCCATTGAAGATTTGACCAATCATTGAGGTTGCGTTGTTGACCATCAGTAAGTGTGAATTCCACGACTTCCAAATCATTTTCAATTTCATTGAACGCAGTCTGCCGTAGCGTATAGGCAGGCCCGGTGGCGAGTCCTTCAATGTCGGTTGCAGCCACCAGAACATGAACATCATCAATGTCATCAAACGCCCATGTGCTCGTCATCGACCATGTTGCATTGCAGACATTCAGGGAACACGAGATGGATGATGACTCTGAAATCAAGTGAGCATACGCCGCCCCTCCTATTTGCCTGAACTGGGGGGTCGCGTCGACATCAACGACTTGCAGGTGGATCACTGCATCCGATATGTGTTGAGTCGGAGAGAGCATGAAGTCAATCGCTGCGATGTCTGGAGCGTCAAGGGACGGTTGGTTTGGATCCCCTCGCCAATGTTGAGTGTGGTACACTACAGTTTGACCGGGTAGCCAGCGTTGATGAGCGATTGGGGAAATCGAATCGACCAAAACAGGTTGGCTTGTCGCAGACAAATTCGCTGCAACTGAGCCAGAATCTGTTGTGACATGTAAGGGAAGGACAACAGACGCCGACGCATTTTGTGCCTTGAACGCGTCCATCACTTCATTGAGTGTTTCCTGAGGGATGGTGTGGGTGATGCGCTGGAGCGACGGAACGATGACCGCATCGCTGAAGGAGGCAGTAAAGTTTCCACTCATGGTGACCGAAAGGCTGCATGATGCAAGCCCTGCTGAATCGGGTTGCGCCAAAGGCACGCATGTGGCTGAATGGCTGATTCGCCGTTGGAGTAGTGAATTGGTTGGCGTCAAGGTGAGGCTCGGGCCGCCTTGAGCGATTTCAATGGTTCCCGTTGTCCCCTCCAAGTTCAATAAAAATTGCACTTGATTGGTCATCAAAGCAGGTGTGAAAGGGGTGCTGATTGGCATCAGCCAGGTCAAATCTGCAGTTTGTGTTCCGTTTTGGACCATGGTGATGGAATTGTTCATCGAGGGATGAAGACCACTCTGACTGCCAATTAGACGATCGAAACCACGCAGAAGACCGAAACTGGAACTGGCCGACTGCATGGGCCATTCGTAAAGCATGGTGTGCGCCTCGCCGAGGGTGAAGCGGGGGGCGGTTGGTTCGAGCGCGCAGTGAGGCTCAAACATGAAACCAGATGAGGCTGTGTTCGGACTCCAAGTGAGCGCAAGGGAGGTTTCAAATTGAGGTGTCGAGCGTTGAATTAGCTCTCTTCGAAGCACAGGTGTGTCAAGTTCTGCATAGGTCCAGCCGTCAAGGGACAAACCAGCATGAGTGGCTGAGAGGTTATCGCCATAGGATTGTATCACCAAGGATTGGAAAGGACACACTGCGGTGAAATCCCAAACAACTGATGCTGAGGAAGTAGCGGCCAAACGACCATCATAATCGACAAATAAGCCATCCAGTCCGACACCTGAGAAAGGAGCATAACGGTGATGGTAGGCGTCATAGTAGCCTACAGAACCGACCGTCAAGCGTTCAATCGAAGGGGTACGAAGTGCATCCGAAGAGACGAAATGAGTGCGTATTTTCAATGAAGGGTAGTGGTGTGGGTTCAGGGCCAATTCAACCGGTAAAGTTCGATTTTCATACCCCGGAAGAGCATTACCATTTCCATCGAGAACATCAAAACGAACGGTTGTGTTTTCCGGCTCGGAAACAAAGCCATCCAGTGAACCCCAACCAAACACAGGGTGTGGTGTCAAAAGATTGGAGGTCCATTGCCCTTCAGGTTCATAGACATCAATTTCAATGCCAGCATCATCAATGTACCACCCATCCAATTCGATGAGTTGATCAGAAAAGAAGGTAAAGCGGGCGCGAACATCTTGCCCTGATAAATTCGACAAATCAAACGTCTTCAGATCAAACCCTCTGTTGACGTTGTGGCAACCACCCACCACCGTTGAACCATCAATAATACCTTCACCGAAAAGGGGTGAATTGCTGTTCACGGTCGAAATTTGATCGTGGAACCCATTCAGTGTGGGCGGAAGGAACCACCAGTTTTGGCCGCCATCGGTCGAAATTGACACAGCCCCGCCGTCCCAACTTGCCTCGGTGCACACCCAACTTCGGAACGTGAGCCTTGAGGTTGAGTTGATTGGAAGGGTGTACTCCGGCGTGTAGAGGTGGGTGAGCATGTTGTTTCGATATTCATCATCAAGGTAGATTCCTGCGCCATTGTTGCCCGAGTGCCATACACCCGGGCCAAAACCAGATGTGTTTGAAGTCACGCCAACCTCCCAACGACGATTGGATGTGGCCTCCAGGGACCAGCCTGCTGGAAGGTCAAATCCTTCCTCGAAACCCTCAGTCAGTGCTGTTGGTCCGTTGTTCCCCATGATTGCGTTCCATTGCCACTCATTTGGTGCAGTCCCGTCATAGGTCAGCCAACCATCTGAAGAGCCATTTTGTTGAGCAGGTTGGCCTGTGAAATTGGCAAGGAGTGTCTTTGCTTGATTAGGTGTACCTCGGTTTGTCCATACGCTGATGTCATCGATTGCAACGCCTTCCCAACCGCTTGAAGCAGTCCCTCCGAAGTTGTTTTGCCCATTCGTCTGAACCCAGAACCTAAGGTGAACGGTGCTGGCGTTTTGAGGACTAGAGGTCGTCCATGGCAAGGTGAAAAGCACAGGACACCATTGATTGTTTGAATCAGGGCCATTGAAGAACACACCGTTGCACAAAGCGCCGTTGTTTGGATGACCGGGATGGTTTGAGATTGGGCTGTATGTGCTTCCATTGTCGAACGAGATCCAAACGGTGAGGTGGTCGTTTGAACCACCTTCAATGTCCCAATTCGAGGACACTTCGAGTTCGACCGACTGTCCTGTGTGATTTGAAAAATCAAGCAAAAGAGCGAGTTGACCTTCTGCGTTAGGAAGATAATCTCCCGATAGGTTTCCGTGGAACCAAGCCCCGGGTTCATCGCCTTGGTTCAGAAGCAGCAATTCATCGACAAACCAACCACCACGTGCAGGGGATGAAGTACCGGTAGCAAAACAGAACCTCACCTCAATTGATTCCTGAATGGAGGAGAGGTATGAATCGAGGGTGAATGTGGCATGAGCCCAATGGGCATCGATGCCGTTCCACACTGCTGCTGGTGCAGATGGGTTGGTCGAAGTTGCGTTGTAGCCATTGTTTGGAGCAACGCTTACCCACATTCCTGAACTGTCTTTGACTTCCACCCAAGCAGCGTCGTCGGTGTTGAGGGCTAACCAGTGCCTGAAGGCTAATGTGTAATTGTTGACGAAATTAGGTGTGGGGTATGCGGGGGAACGGATGCATCCTGACATGTTTGGACCCAGGTCGCCAATGCCGCGCGTTGAAAGTGCACTCATCGTTTGAGAAGCTCCATTTTGACCGCTTCCCGCTGAGCCGTTTGCTGGCAAAATCATGCCTGATTGTGTGACCAGTGGTTGCAAACTTGGCTGAACGATGGCCCATGCTTCATGATCATCACCGGTGCCCATCCAACCCGAAGCGGTTCGGACGGTTGACTCGAAGTCGGTGATGGTCCCGAGCGATGCGTCGGTGGCAAGCGTGAGTTTTCCTCCATGACCAATGCCATTGGTATCGATGTGGGTCCCGTTCCATTGTGTGAGTGAGTGGATTCCTAGATTGCTTCCATTTGAAGCATTCGAGGCCCATATTGGTTCGACCACCAAAGATCCATCAGTGAAGGTCCGATTGGCGTCAACCACCAATGCGCCGGAAACCGAGGAATTAACGCTCGATGCGTTCAGTGTAGGCATGTAATCAACGGCCCCAGTGCCGTGATTTCGCTCCTCAATCGCCCATTCAGGGCGCTCGGCGTTGACAACCAAGGGGCTCAAGCCTGTTGCGAGCATAAGCACAACCAATGCAAGGGACACGCGTATTGGCGTGTTTGCTTTCGCAATTTCCCGCTTGTTTGGCTTCATTTGAGACCACCTCGCTTTCGCGAGGTGAGCCATTCGATATGAATCAACGCACACGATGATTCAGTTATCATGAATGAAGGGTTCAAAGTATGTCGGCCATACGCCTAACCGATGTCGTCGCTCGGCAACCTAGACAGCGCTCAATCGCGTGAGGTTGAGGAGCAGTTGTTTTCGACGCACCGCCTCCAAGCAACGCGTCATATGCCCGTGCCGTTGCCACGTCAGGACTTTTGGAGTATGGTCAAAAAATTGCTCAACACACTCGATATGGAGATTCAATCCATGCTGATGAAAGGCATCACTGGTATGCGATTGCAAAATTTGCAGAAGCGACAAGCAAACATTCGCCACATTGCTTCAGAACTCGCCCGAAAGCGAACCGTTGCAATGGTACAGCATGTTTCATCACAATCCCTTCGAAGCGCCACACAACATGGCGGTGTCTCGCAAGAATTACCAGCGCTTGATTGGCAACGGCACGATCCCGGTGAAAAGGCCTTTTTCCATGCCGTCCAAATTGCCATGGACCGGTTCAAGATGGAAGTCGATTGGTCTTCGATGCAAGATGGACTTGCTGGAGAAGGGTTGGCCTTACCGAAGCGCCATGCCCCGGGCACGATGCAACTTGATTCGTTCACCGACCAAGCCATCACTTCTCGTCCACCACCACCGCTTGCGTTTGAGGACAATGGTCCGGATCCTCTCCCTGAAGCAGACCATGATGAAGAACACCTCATGGCGCCAGACGAGTGGCCAGATTTGGATGAATATATACATGCAGACTTGGAAGAAACTGCCCACAAATCCAAACCAGTTGCATCAAACGACAACGATGACGAAATGGCGGCATTTATGAGCCAAAGCGATGGCACGAAACACGCTGCTGCCATGGAGTTAGCACCTTCAAAGCAAGCTTCGATTGATCTCGGGAGTGCTTTTGGGGAAGGAAGTGAACAACCTGCGACTGAAGAGATTGAAGTCAAGGTGAGCGAGGTAGAGGCTCCTGAAGCCGGGACTTCGCTCATCCGCATCCGAGTGTTGATGAGCAGTCCAGAACCGATCGTCATCGCATCTGGTGAGTCGCTTGCTTTGGAAGCAGGCGATGTTCATTTTGTTGACCAAGACTCAGCAGAATGGCTGATTGAATCCGGTGTCGCCGAGGCAGCATCGTTGTGATGGCAAATAGGGTTCGTCGTCCTCGTAAAATTGTGTCATGCTAATGACGGTTGCATAGCCTGTCGGCATGCCGTTATAGCAACATGCTTCTTCATCGAACTCAGTTCACAGAGCGCATCGAAAGTTCGATGCTCACGGTATCAGGGATCGGGATACGGGTGACTTGGCGAAGAGC
>QQSI01000008.1:21092-31605 GCA_003602645.1 Candidatus Poseidoniales archaeon
CCGGATTCGGAATCGCTTGCATCAAGGTAGACGGTCGTGGTTGCCGAGATGTCCCGGTCGGTCTGGGACTTATCCATCTCGCAGATCCAGAGCACGATGTGAGTAACTTCATCGATCTCGTCATTGCTGCAGTCCTCATCGCTGGCGTATTGAGTGATCTCTGCTTTCGGAGGTTGAGCTGTCGCTTCCACAACGGTGACATCCTTGGTTTGAGAAGAGGATTTGGTGCCGTCCGAAACGGTCAGTTCTACGGCGTATGTATCGGGTTCACCGAAGCTCCATTCTGTGGATCGACCGGTGGCGTCAATCGATCCATCGCCATCGAAATCCCAGCGGTAGGTAATGCCACCGCTCGGGGTTGACGATGAGGCATCAAAAGTGATTGTATCACCCGAACGTATGTTAGAGGAGGGTGAATAATTGAAAACGGCAAGCACTTCTTCGTCTCCACTTGCATCTGTTTGCTCAAAAATACACCCTGAGAGGCTGGAAAGCAACATCAAGGCGGTAAATGCGAGCGGCACACGTCGCGACTTCATGGTCCATCTGTGAAGCGCCTTGATGAAAAGGGCTTCCTTGTTTTATGTCAAATCAGAAGGAAAACAAGGAGGTTTGTTTGTTCCCCAAGACCAACTCTTTGGCAGACCAACCAAACGCCTCAGTGATACGACCTAAGGCGGCAGCCAAACGCTCAGCGTAAAATTGACCGTCGTACCCCGTAACGCCTCCGCCTTCCTCGTTTTCCAACCATGGTTGGACGCGCATTGGTCGCTGGGTTGCATCCGTAACGATGTAAGAGACCTTCATACCAGAAGTGAATCCAAGACCAAGAGCGATGCGTGCTTTGGCAACCCTGACTTGGGCCATGCTGTCTGGATTGGCGTAATCTTTGGTGAAATCCACCTCGCCGTTGCTGCCCATTCGTCCCTTGCATGACTTGGCGAGGATCAAGGCAGATGCCGGGACTTTGCCTTCCCGTAAGTCACGCACCTGACCCAGCGCATACCGCACCAATGCATCACCCTCGTCAGCCAAAGCATGGCTAAACATGCGTTTCATGGTCGTGGTTAAGTATGCGAAGGAATCGGTCCTTTGTGTCTCATAGCCACGAATCAACATCTCTTCGCTCGGATACACAACCTGTCCGACGTAACGCTTTTTCGCCCCGTGGCTAAAGAACACTGATAGCCCTTTTTCGAATTCCAAAATTGCGGAGTCCCTGCTGTAGCGCTCTGCGACTTCAAGACCAAAACGAATCATATCGTCCTTGGCGCTGTTCCAAGCAGCCATGTGTTCAACGGCCTCTGGAATGCCATCTTTTGCAGCTTGTATCTCTTCTTCCTTGAGCGATGAAGGGGCCGTGCCATCCACCGGGGAACGAACAAAGATTGAGTCGGTGTCCGAATACACCACTTCGTGGCCTTCAGCATCGAGTTGTGCGATGATGGCCTTGATGTTGTGACGGGCCCACGCGGTGATTGATGAGCCAAGGTCGCGGTGTGTGAAGCGGTAAAATCCACTTGCAAAAACGCCGTAGAACGAATTCATCAAAATCTTGACCGCATATTGCATTGAATCATGGAATGAAACCTTCGCCTCATCCTCTTCGTCCTTTGCTAGTTTAAGTGCAGACTTGTGTTCGTCTCTTTGTGCCATTAAATCTTCTAAAAGAGAGGGGACCAAACCCTTGCGAACCGATTGATGGCGAAACCTTGCCCCAGTGGGCGCTGTATGGACTTGTTCGTTTTCGGAAGGTTGATCGGTTTGTACGGGATCGATTCGGGTGGTGTAGCAGATGTTGTGGCCAATCATGATCGAAGGATACATGCTCTTGAAATCGAGCACAGCAATCCAGGGATGAAGTCCTGCTGCAACTTCGTGTACATAGCCGCCCGTGATTTGCCCTTCTTTGGCTTGGGCTGAACCAGTAAGTGGAACCGCAACACCTTCACTGTCTGCCAATCGAATCACGAGTGAATCAATCAGTTGGCTTGTGCTTCCATTGGCTGCCGTATCAAAGACGACCTTTGCCACCGCAGCCACAGCTTCCTTTCTACGAATCACCTGCAATTCACTAAGAATATCCAACGGTAAGGCAGCATCTCGAATGCAGTATTCAAGCACAACATCAGGCCGATTCGCCCACTCCTCATCCATTTTTGATGCATCCACATCCATTTTGTGTTTGTCAGCCTGGTCTGGGAACAACAAATTGCTGATGAAGGAAAGTGTTTCGCGTTGTGGTCGCAATGCCATACGCGCCTGCCACCACGCATCGACAACGCTCCGCCCCGCAAGATTCCATGCACGAGAGGATTGTCGCCTCGGGAACAATCCGGCGCGCGTTCTTTTTGCTTCGGATTCAGTTTGTTGCACACGCCCCCAGCCAAACAACAAGGCTCGTTTGCGCCAATCTTTGGAACGGGCATGGACGCCCATTCGGTCGTTCAGTCTCGGTAGATCGAAGTTATCGATGTTGTACCCAGTGATGATGTCGGGGTCCTGACTTCGAACCACAAGTGTCAATTCTTCCATAATGCTGACTTCTTCGCCAACAAATGAGAACGTTTGACGGCTTCCTGAGCCCATGTCTTCAATGACGGCTGCTGCACAAAGCACCGTGTCATGAGCAATGCTTGTTTCCAAATCGAAAGAGAACACCTTGTAGGGCACTGGGAACGGTTCGCTGGCCTGAATGTCTGCAAGAGCACACACCACTGTACAATCGACAGAATATCTGCCAGCCCCGCCTGCAGAGCGAACTGCAGCAAGGAGGGATGCATCTTCATCTTGATGTTCGCGCCGATCAATAACCTCGCCCTGAACAGCCAGATGCATACCAATGCCCTGGTCAAGAAAGAGGCGATTGAGAAACGGAATATCCCCTGAATAAATTTGCCAACTCTGCTTGGAAAGGGCTTTGCGTAACGATGGGACTACGAAGGGTTGACGCACAGTGACCGTCCAAATGGGGCGTTGTCCCAAATCTGTGAGTTTCATTTCAGGACCTGTGACATCGATGACGTCATCCATCTTTCTGACGTTGGCCAATCGCTGAATCACGTGCTCGGGAATTTCCATTCCTTCGGTCCACGCCATCAACGGAGAGATCTCGAAGGTTGGGCGAAGTCCATGCACAAGCACACAAAGCGATTCGCCTCGCTCGGAGCGCCCGAACAATTCGAGAACCGTCGAGGAAGACTTTGAGCCATTTAGCCCATCCACGGAATGGTATCGCCCACTGACGACGCCCATTCTCCCTTCGAACCGCATTGCGCCCCCTGTTGCGATGGTGGACGAGGCATCCTATGGCCCTTGGGTCAGGAAAACTACAGAGCATGCAGGTCGCAAAAGCAGTGCCTAAGCCATCAAAGTAAGCAGGAATGATTGAAAGCCCAATCTACATGGGCATAAACGCCGTAGGCATGGTGAAAGAAATGAGTGAAGAAATCGACTGGGACAGTTTGACCTTTTCTTTGACCCCGACCGATACGATGTATCTCACACAGACAACCGCAGATGACCCATGGATGCCCGGGTCTTTGCGCCCCTATGGCCCGATCGAGATGTCGCCTGCCGCGGGTGTTCTCAATTATGGACAAGGCCTTTTTGAAGGCATGAAAGCCTATCGAACAGCAAAAGGGCGCGTTGTTTTTTTCCGACCAGAAGAAAACGCTCGAAGAATGCAACGCGGTGCTGACCGCCTCAAGATGCCTCCAGTTCCCGAATCCGTTTTTGTTGATGCTGTTGAACAATGCGTCAAAGCAAACTTGAGGTGGCTACCACCAACTGGAAAAGGGGCTATGTATGTGCGCCCATTGTTGATGGGATCAGGCCCGATTCTAGGCGTTGCTCCGGCTCCATCGTACACCTTCCTTGTCTATGTGACGCCTGTTGGACCCTACTTCAAAGGCGGCGTGACTGCGATTGACCTGCTCATTTCAGAAGAACATCACCGAGCCGCCCCCGGCGGCTCTGGCGGCGTCAAAGCAATCGGTAACTACGCTCCAGGCATGATGCCAAGCAAGAAAGCAAAGGCTGCCGGTTACGCTGAAGTGATTTACCTCGATGCTGAAACGCATTCCTATGTTGAAGAAGTCGGTGCCGCCAATTTCTTTTGCGTGAAGGATGGCGTGCTTTACACGCCAGAATTAACTGGAACAATTTTGCCGGGCATCACCCGAAATTCGATCATTCAACTTGCTCGACACAACGGCATTGAAGTGGTTGAAACCAAAGTCGAAGCAACCTTCGCAATGACGGCTGATGAAGCATTTTGCTGTGGTACAGCAGCTGTGATTTCACCTATTGGGACCATCACCAAAGGGGATGAAAAAGCGACCTTTGGTGATGGAAAGCCCGGACGCATTACACAACAACTCTACTCTCAACTTGTCGGCATTCAAAACGAAGATGAAGAAGACATCTTTGGTTGGCTTCACGAAGTTCCGTTGTGAACCTCAGCGCTTTTTCTTGAAACTTGAGCGCTTTTTTTGCTTCGTTCGTTGATTTGAAGCACTGGGTCGCCCTTTGCGTTGAGCACGCGCACGTCGGTCGCCGGTTTGTGGACCCTTAGCAACACGTTCTGCGTTCGCTTCCTTCTGGTCGCGTTGCATCTGACGCCACTGAGCGCCGATCAGTTGGAGCAATTCTTCCTTAGAGTTGGCACCCACGGATTGTTTAGAGCCAGAACGAGACACCCACATTCGCCCTTCGCCTTGATGGGGTCGAGCTGGGTGGGATACGCGTTCTTCTCGCTTAATTTTCTTGAGGCCAAGTTTTCGAGCAGCCAAGAACAGGCCCTCAAGGTCCGGCTTGAGCACCGAGGAATCTTTTGGAACCCGTCGACCACTCCGTCGGGATGTTCGGGCGTCAAAGTAACCCGGCCAAACACAGAGTCGGTCAGGGTTGTGGTCCATGTTGGTTCACCTTGTGCGGGGAGTTGTCCCCGATTGGTATGAACCCAACGGAGATTGGTTGGCTTCACTCGACGAGGACGCCGTTGATCACGCCATCCTTTCCTGGACGGGAGGTGATCTTCACTCGACCTTGGTCGGTTTCGATGACTGCGCCCTTCACGAGGATGTTTCGTCGAACATAGTTTGGGTCAGATTCGTTCTCGACCACGTTGTGAATGGTACCGAGTACGGTTTTTCCAGTCTTTGGGTTGTTGATTGAAACGCGGTTTTCTGACATCACACGAACGAGCGTGTTGCCACCGGTTCGGCGGTAAATCTTGCGCTTTGGAGCACCAACAAGTGCCATTTGCTTCTCGGATGAAATTTCCGTAGAACGCTTGCTGCGTGCCTGAACTTTGCGTCCGCCACTTGGTTTTCGTCGAGAGATACCGTGCCATTGTGCCATAGATATACCACCTTGCAGAGCAAAGCGACAAACAGGGCGTATATGAAAGCAACCCTCAAACACACTTCGTGATGAATTGTGAAACTGTGAGCCCATCCTGCTTCTTCAACACCGCTTTTACTGCATCGCCGGGATGCAGCTCTGCCACGCCAGCAGGCGTTCCTGTGAACAAGAGATCACCAGCGCGAACGGGTGCCCAAGTCAGGAGATCGTCAATTTGCATTTTGGGCGTGATGGTCATATCAAGCAAAGGTGCGTTTTGCACAAGTTCGCCGTTGACCCACAACTCAAGGTGAAGCGCTTCGTAGGTGTCCATGAGGTAATCCCACCCCATGTGCCAAGGTGCAAATGGGCCAACATAAGCGCTACCGCGGAAGCATTTGCCTTTGGTCCAAGGAAGTTGTTCACTGCGTAAATCACCTTGCGTTCTCCGGTCTGTCAGATCCAGGCCCACTGCAATCGCTTCAGGTTGGCCCTCATGATTGAGCCGGACTACAAGCTCGACTTCATGGTGCACTTCACCCGGATGGCCGGTGACATCGATGTTCCCGGACAATTGGAGGCAATTTTCGGGTTTGACAAAAAAAACTGGCGAAGGAGGTTGTTCATTGCCAAGTTCAATGGCATGTTTGGCAAAGGTTCTGATGGTGCACCATAGGGCCATGCCCGCCCTACAGGATTCCCCTTCATCAAGGTCAAGGTCGAGCCAAGGGTCAAATGGTGTGGTCCTGACCACGCCCCATGACGCGCGATTGGAGCATTCGAAAACGCCGACCTGTTCGGAGGAAAAACATCGCACCATTGCTCAAAGATCTCGAAGAAGCATTGGACATCGACTTGGCCGTAGAAGGTGCCTTTTTGGAAATGGCAGAATACGGGCCATGGCAAATGGTGTTGGTGGACAAAGTGGCCGTTGGGGTGGAGGTGAAGAACGACGATGGGGAGCGCTTTGCCTTCCTCACTCTGAGGGGTTTTCTGGCTCACAACGACGCAAGGAAATGGGTCGAAGTCGACCACGGAGCCATTCCATTCTTGATGAAAGGGGCCGATTGTATGGTTGCTGGAGTCCATGATGCAGATTCAACCATCGAAGAGGGGGAACTGGTTTGGATTCGGGACATGACTCACAAACGTCCCTTAGCGATTGGATGGGCGACCCTTGATGGTGCCAACTTGAAGGAGACAACAAAAGGCAAGGGAATCAAGACACTGCATTGGGTTGGCGATGAACTTTGGGACATGGAATTGTAAATTTTCGCTTGGGCATACCCATACCAAAGATAATTTAGGAAAATGGCGTCATCTGCCCATGCGGTTCAGCCACTTTGCGTGTCTCGTCATTTCTTTGATGCTTCTCAGCCCCATCTCATCCGCGAGTGAACTCGTGGGCGGGCAGGATGAAAATCCAACCCCCGATGAAGTGCCATTCACAATTGTGGCCCGGGATGCACCCTCTATTGATGGAGAAACTTGGGCACTGACACTCGAGATGAATGAAGAGGAGCACGCCAATGGAACGGTGTTTGAAATTACAACTCAAATTTGCACAAATGATGGCGTATGTGACCCTCCGGTGTTGATGGAAATGACTGTCAATGAACGCGAACACCTAATTGATCTCAAACCAAAGGACGATCACACCTACATCAATTGGCGAGTCAAGGCAACTTATGAGGATGGCAATTCAACGAATTTCCCGCAGGGTTCATGGTACACAACATGGTCCTCGTGCTGGCAACATGATGGTGCATATGGCGGGGTTGACGCCAATGCGGCGAAGGACGGTTGCGGGGAGAATGAAGACTCGCCTGGGTTTGGTGTGCTGGTCGCCATCCTTGGATTGGTGATGGCTGCTGCCTTCACTCGCCGTGACTAAAGTGCTCACTGACCCGTTCGATGAACCGTCGTTGCTCGAAGCCCCATTCGATCAACACAACCTCACATTGATTTCGGGTTTTTGACAGTGACCCGTGAGCGAAACCGGCTTGGTGAACATCGCTGGGAACGAGTGGGAGGTTGTCGCCTTTCAGCGTCACTTTGCATCCATGCTCCATCACGCAAGCCGTCCCAAAGGGAAACGAAATGGCATCAGAGGAATCAGTGGTTACTGCGACGTTTCCCGCTTTCAAAAAACGGGTAAGGGCAGCCAAGAGTGGCGCACCATCCCCTTGCAATGAAGTCCCACCATACGCGGAGAGAAAATCCAATTCTGTCGAATTTTGTTCCATCAAATGGTCCAAGTCACGTTGCTTTGGTGCCTCGTCGCTCATTGCCATCCCTGTCCTCCGAACAAAGGCGTTGTTCTTGGTCGTGTCGATGAATTCTCAATGATTGTCTCGCAGGCCACGTCGAGATGTGACGAGGACAGCTCCAAGCGCTGATGCGATGCTGAGCAGTGTTCCAAAGCCAGGGAGACCCTCATCAGCGATCTCCCTCGACTCCTCTTGCGGTTCTGTTGACCCATCAGAGTACACACCATCGGTGCATGCCCCATTACCAACAACGAAGTCAGAGTGGGCGTACGACACCAATGATGCATTCTTTGCGTCTGCATTCAAATCATCCCGCTCGTAGAGAGAGGCATTGATGAAGTAACATCCTGCTTGCAATGAAAAGGTCTGATCATACTGCTCACCGTCGGTCCGAATGTCGTTCCACAGCCAAAAGCCCTTCAATTCTTCATCGCCTACTTCCTTGACGGTCACGAATGCAGTATAGGTCAAACCAATCTGAAGATCATTGACTTCAGTTTGGTATTCATAAGTCCAGGTCGAATCATTGCCGATCGGTGCGTTGATCAACTTGACATGGTTCAGTGTGAGGTTTTCATCTATATTGCTCGCTTCAATTTTCTCACCCCAAAGCCATACCATGTTGCTTTCATGGTGGTATGTGTCTTCGCCAACAAGGATACGCCCATCATCAAGAACCAGGAGGTTATCTGGCCCAGCGAGGTTGTTTACATCGCATTTGTATTGTGCTGTCGACATGTATGGCCCCCCTGAAAGAACGGGGTCGATTCGATTGACATTCCATCCTTCCGCCACCGTCATCCGGTAGACAATTCCACACGAATTCTGTGTCACATCGATATCGTCCTGTCCATCCGTCATGGCGGATTCAATCCTCGACATAGCAAGGTAGAGGTGCTCGGGAGCGTTTGGATTGAAAGCAACACCTTCCATTTTGTTCCATTCGTCGCTGGCCCCTAAGGCAGCTGCTGCCTTACGAGATTCAAGAAAAGCCACTCGATCATCCAAAGCAGACCCAATCGCTCCGTCCCCATTCAAATCCTGATTCAAACGGCTTTCGGCCCAATCATTGATCTCTTCATCAGAAATGTATGAATTCTGACCCGAGATGAAATCGTCAGGTGTGATTCCATCATAGTCGTCAATCCAAGTTTGAATTTCAGCGTTTGACGAGGTACCCATTTCCATCCACTCCACATCGAATCCCGTCGTGGCGGAGTCTCTCGAGTTGTCTTGTGTGACTTTTGCACCGTAAAGCGTTCCTGCACTGAGGTCGCCTGCATCATCAGCAACGAACTTGAACAAGACCGTGTCGTACCCATCATCAGTCAGATAAACTGTTTTTTCATCAGGCATGACTTCTGCATTTTCATGGGAAAAGCGACCCATGGCGAGATGTTTTGTGAGATCGGGTTCTGAGGTTGCTGCGTTTTCAAGTTCAACGATGTAGCCATAATCGTAGGGATTAGGATAGAATCCGAGGTAATTCTCCAATCGAAGTTGATCCGAGTGGTACCTAAATCCATCATCGTTCCAGTATTGAGTGTTATCAAAATAGAGTTCTTCTGAGAAGAGTGGCGAGCCCCACGGACTCATGCTGCCGAAGCAAAGCACCCAACCACCATTGATGCTGCTGAGGTTCACCATACTGCTGCTCAACACAGTCCAATCGGAGGAAGAGGTATTCCATTCAAGTTCCACTTGGCTGAGGCCTGCTGGACGATCTTCCCATGCAGTGTACAGGTAACCGCGTGTACCCTCATCGTTCAAAGGGACGAATGCGTTGTAATCTGGTTTCTTGCTGACGAGCAGTTGCTCTCCATCATCGGCTGCATAAATCCCTCCAGCAACACCTCCTTGTGAGAGCGCATCGCCGCTTTGTAAAATCACCTGATAGTCTCCATACGACGTTCGAATCCCGTGCCAGATGTCGTTTTCGCTGCTTGAAGAGGAAAGTTCTGGAACGGTTGCGGGGAGGGCGTTCCAATCGATTCCATTAATGACCCCAATGGTTGCCTTATATCTGTCTTCATCCGGATGCATTGCATTGACGAAGAAGTGGCCGTTTGCGTCGATGTGCATCCCTGTCACCTCCGCTTCTGGAGGTAACATCATGATGCGTGTCATCAGCTCAGGAGTGGTTTCTTCATTTGTTTGAGCCGTGACCAATGGAGAGCCGCTCATCGCCAGCAGCAAGCCAAATGAGAGAAGGGTCAACACGGGCTTGGTTCGCATGGTTACATCAGTCGAGAATCAATGAAAAACATTCCTCAAGATTCCAACGATGTCTTTGCCTTGAACCTGAAGTGCAGCCCCTTTAGGCGCTCCCTCGATCACTTCATTTGCAAACGCAGTCCAAACATCACTCCTCGAGTATGCGTACACCTTTAACTTCAATTTCGATGGTTTCAAACTTGGCTTGAATCTCAATGGTGCAAGGGCCATCACAGATTTGAACGCCGTTTTCCATCAAGGTAATGCTGGTGTTGCTTGCCCAAACTGTGGTGTTGCCATCTTGTGCCACGATCAAACATGGGGAGGGGACAACGAGTTCAGGGTCTTGCAGCGCAGGAAATTGCGTTTCACCTAAAGCAGCGATCACGAGCGTTGGATGTCGGCTTTCATCGTCTTGATTATAGTAGGACAAAAATTGAATCTTGAACATCATGTCATCCACTTCGATGACATAGACCCCATCATTTGGCTGAACACGGTGTTCGGCTAGATCATAGGTGTACCATTCCAGTCGGTCTTCTGTTTGGTTCGACAAGCTTGTGCTGTTGTACTCGACCAAATCTTGGAAGGATGCACCTTCAACAAAGGCCCACCGTACATTATCAGCTAGAAACGCATCGGTTTTAGAAAAACGAATGGTCGAATTTTGTTCGTCGGAGTGC
>QQSI01000008.1:31705-62731 GCA_003602645.1 Candidatus Poseidoniales archaeon
GAGCTGTGTCGTCGACCTGTGTGGATTGAATTCCAAACGAGCAGGTGTATGTCTGCTCTGTTGTAGCGATCGACAACTGCAATGAGGACCACGCCAGGTCTTCCGCCCCTGACTCAAACGATAGAACAACGAGCGAGTCGTCATTTGCAACGGTGGGGTTTTGACCTGTGTTGTCCACGAGGATCGTGTTGTCAGTACCGAGGTCCGTCTCATAGGAGACGACGAGAAAGGTCCAGCCTGCCGCTACAGCGAGCACGAGGCACGTTGTAACGGCAAGCAGACGCTTCACGTTCATTCAAATCCCGCTCATTCGTTCTGACGGCGCTGGCTGATAAGAACTGCACCCAACAAGGCAACAACGAGGGTTGTCGCCATGAAGCCAGGTGTGTTTTCATCATCATCCATGGTGTCGACTGGTGGCGCAGGCTCCTCAATAACGGTGTCTCCGCCGGTTCCGACGATCACCTTTCCATACATGCCTACTGCCATGTGTGGCTCACATGCATAGTAGAAAGTGCTGTCATCTTCGGTGAAGGTGTATCGGAAGTCAACCGTCACTGCGGCTGCCCCTGAATTGACTCCATCTTGGGTATAGGTTGTGGATTCCTCTCCATCGACTTGGCGCACATTGTGGGCCATGCTGGAGTCGGTCCATTGCCAGCAGACGGTGTCTCCGACTGCGATGGTCACGGTTGCTGGTGAGTACTTCAGTCCGCTTGGCGCAATGCCAACCGTTGCGTCACAATCAGGGAGCACCGGTTCGTCTGCTGGAGGCAACAACACTTGATCAATCACGTGGATAACACCGTTGGAAGCGGGGACATCGGCGAGCGTGACGTTAGCCATTTGCTCACCAACCATCACTGAGGTGCCGACGACATGGATCATGAGGTCGTCACCGTTTGCTGCGCTCACAGTGGTCATGCCTTCTGTGAGATCAGATGACATTGTGGTTCCAGCAACGACGTGGTAAAGCAGAATGTCTGCAAGCACTGCAATCTCTTCAGGAGTGTCGTAGGAAGCAAGGTCGATGCCAGCTGCGGCGAACGCTTCATCGGTTGGAGCGAACACAGTGTATTCGTCTGTACCGCTCAGTGTNGCCACAAGCTCTGCAGTGCCAAGAGCAGCAACCAACGAGGAGTGGATGGTGGTTGCTCCTGCTGTCATTGCGATGTTCACTGCTGGTGTCCACACGTATGCGGCGCACTCTGCTTCGCTCACTGTTGAAACCGCGTGGGTCACGGTGTTGTAACAACCAGTGATGGTTTGGCCCATCATGGAATAGTTTTCGAGGTACATGTACGAATTGCATTCAACGTTTGTAGCACCTGCAACAATGGTGTGAGACACCATGTTGTAGCAGATGTCACCCGGTGGTGGCGTGAGCACCTGATCAATCACGTGGATGATACCGTTGGTGGTGGATACATCGGCTCCGGTTACGGTTGCGGTTCCAACGCTGACTGCCCCGTCGGAGCTCACAGCAAATGTTGCCTTGTCGCCGTTGACCATGGTCACGGAAAGGCCGTCAGTCACTGCGGAAGCTGGAACTGCGCCTGCGTAAACGTGGTAGAGGAGAATGTCCACGAGGGTTGCGTTTTCTTCATCGGTGTCAAAGGTGGTGAGATCGATGCCTGCGGCTTCGAAAGCGGCATCAGTTGGTGCAAAGACCGTGAATGGGCCTTCACCTTGGAGGGTTTCAACGAGGCCTGCTTGAGCGAGTGCTGCAACCAAAGCGGTGTGNACACCTGTGGATTGGGCTGTTTCAGGGATGTTCAACGTGGGTTCTTCAGGCACTACTGGTGGCGTTAGAACAGTGTCAATCACATGGATGATGCCATTTGAGGCAGCCACGTCTGCGGTGGTGACCTTTGCGTTTCCGACCGTAACGACGCCATCGGCAACGGTGAACGAGACATCTGCGCCGTTGACGGTGGTTGCGGTCAAGCCGTCTGTCACGTCGGCTGCGGGCACTGCCGTTGGGAGAACGTGGTAAGTGAGGATGTCAGCAAGGGTTTGGTTGTCTTCATCAGTCGTGAAGTCCGCCAAATTAATTCCAGCGTTAGTGAACGCTTCATCGGTTGGCGCAAATACGGTGAATGGGCCTTCGCTTTGCAAAGTTTCGAGAAGTCCTGCTTGAATGACTGCGGCAACGAGTGATTCGTGCACTCCAGTGCTTTGAGCCACGGTTGGGATATCGCCAGGACCTGCCGGTACCGGCGGTGTGAGGACGGCATCGATCACGTGGATGACACCGTTGCTTGCGGTCACGTCGGCAAGGGTTACATCTGCGCCTTCGATTGANACCGTACCGTCAGTGACTGTGAAGGTTGCCTCGTCTCCGTTGTACATAGCGATGGTGAGACCGTCGGTCACATCTGCGGATGCGACGGCTGCGCCTTCATACACGTGGTACAGGAGAATGTTGGTGAGGGTTTGAATTTCTTCCTCAGTGTCAAAATCCGAAACGACAATCCCTGCTGCGGCGAATGCCTCATCGGTTGGAGCAAACACTGTGAATGGGCCAGCACCTTGGAGGGCGCCGACAAGATTTGCTTGGGTCAGGGCTTCCACGAGGGTGTCGTGAATGCCTGTGGCTTGGGCGTTTGCGGGTATGTCTTGTGTCTCGTCAGCCGCTGCATTGAGTGGCATTGTGGACATTATCAGGCTGGCAAGTATGAGTGTAGCAAGTGCTCTCTTCATGGGGCCATACCCTACCGGTGAGGGATATAAAGGACTGTTAATTTCCATGCTCAGAACGGGGAGCGGTACTCATCTACATCAGCAGATATCCGTAGAAGTTGGTTGTATTTTGCCACTCTATCGGACCGTGCAGGCGCACCGGTTTTGATCTGGCCCGCCCGAGTCCCCACAGCAAGGTCAGCAATCGTGACATCTTCTGTTTCGCCGCTTCTGTGGGATATGACGTTATTGAATCCGTTCGATGAAGCAAGATCCATCGCTTCAAGGGTCTCTGTTACCGTTCCAACTTGATTCAGCTTGACAAGCATGGCGTTCGCAGCTCCGATTTCGATGCCTTGAGCAAGCCGCTCTGACTGAGTGACAAACAGATCATCGCCGACCGTCTGAACTCTGTGACCTTCACGTTTGGTGAATTGAGCCCATCCCTTCCAATCGTCTTCATCAAACCCGTCCTCAATAGACAGAATCGGATACGCATCGAGCCAAGACGAATACACATCTGCCAGATCTTCGCTTGAGAGAATTTTCCCGTCCATGTGATATCCATCTTCATGGTGGAACTCAGTGGCTGCAACATCGAGTGCGATGCCCATTTGCTCGGTGGAGTAGCCCGCTGCTTCAATGGCGCGGACCATGTACTTCAGCCCCTCTTCATTCGCTGGGAGATTTGGTGCAAAGCCGCCTTCATCGCCAACTCCACCCAAAAGTCCGTCAGATTTGAGTTCCTTCTTGAGCGCGTGGTATGTTTCAACGCCTGCTCGCAATCCCTCTTCAAAAGTGTCAAATCCATGAGGCATGACCATGAATTCCTGAACATCAACGTTGGATGCGGCGTGGGCACCACCGTTGAGAATGTTGAGCATCGGCACCGGCATCAAACCGCCAGCGACGCCACCGATGTACTTCCAGAGCGGCAATTCGTGAACTGCTGCGCCTGCATGAAGACACGCCATTGATGCACCAAGCATGGCATTGGCGCCGAGGTTTGCTTTGTTTGGGGTTCCGTCCAGTTCGATCATAACCTCATCAATGACTCGTTGCTCATCCACTGGAAGACCGACGAGAGCTTCCTCGATGCGGTCTGTGATGTTGTCAACGGCAGATTGTACGCCTTTTCCAAGGTAGCGCGTGGCGTCGCCATCCCTCATTTCTAAAGCCTCATAGGCTCCAGTGGAAGCACCAGAAGGAACAGCTGCTCTGCCAAGTAAAACACCGTCAACAAAGCAATCCACTTCGACGGTTGGGTTTCCGCGGCTGTCAAGAATCATTCGAGCATCAAGACCTGTGATATGTCCGGACATTGGCTTCCCCGAACCCTGCCAAACGAAGACGACCTTTGAATCAAGCGGAACATGCACAGAGGTGATTGTTTCGGTTTTTCTCGAACTGTGGCCAAAAATCACCAAAGAAGAGTTTTTACCCTCAGTCCTATTTGCAGTAAAACTCAGTATTATTTTCATAGCAGAATTATCCTTTATTGGCCCCTAAAGTCTGTTTTTTTTTCCGCAAGGAGGGGATAGAGCAGGTTTGATATACTCAAAGCGGAAGGGCATGACATGCCTCGTGTTGCTGAAATCGATCGTGCCATCCTCGCCCAACTCAGAAAAAACGGAAGGATGTCCTATGTCGATTTGGCCCGAGAGGTCAGCGCATCAGAGCGAACCGTCCGCACTCACGTGCGCAAGATGGAAGAAGAAGGGACCATTCGAGGCTATACCGTGCGAGAAGGGGGAGTCGGACTCACAGCATTGGTTCGGATCAAGGTCTCTCCTGGTGCAGAAATTGGTTCTTTCGCATCAGAAGTGACAGGTTGGGACGGCATCGAAATCATCTACGAAGTGTCTGGTGACGCTGATTTGGTCGCCCTGGTCCACGTTGATGACACCATGTCATTGCGAACGCTCCTTGACAAAATGTGGCTTGCAGCCCCAAATGAAATTGCTTCAACAACCACCGAATTGGTGCTTGAGCAGTACTGAGTTACTCCTCTTCTGGAGGGGGCGTATCCACCTTTGGTTTTTCACTCGGCGCAGGCAAACCATAATCGATACCGCAACTGCGACAAACCAATTTGTCGTCCCAATCACATTGTCGTCGGCAACCGCTCATCGACCCACCACTTCACGCCTTCCACTTCACCGAACAACCGATGGATTCGGTGTGCTCGATAGCAGGAGTCTGGCCAGACAACATTGCCTCTGCTGCGTCTTTAAGTTCTGTTGCTGTCACCTTGGTTGGGTCCCTTGGGGCATCATCCATACGCCCCTGATAGACCAAACGATTGTTGGCGTCGAAGAGGAAAAATTCCGGTGTTCGCTTCGCTCCGTAAGCATGGGCGACTTCTTGTGTCTCGTCGTGCAGGTAAGCATAGCCCATGGACAGGGCTCGCTTTTGCATGTGTTCGAATGAATCGTTTGGATACACCACTGGATCGTTTGAGTTAATACCAACAAAACCAATGCCCACTTGGTTGCACCATGAGGCCATCGATTCCATTCTTTCGATGCTTGCGATGACGTAAGGGCAATGGTTACACTCAAAGACAATGATTGTACCTTTTTGCCCTGCGGATTGTTCAAAATTCATGGTCCGTTCACCAACGGTTGAGTTGGCATTGATCAATTCAAAAGCAGGGGCAGTCTGTCCAATGGAGAGGGTCATAAATGCCGCAGGTGACCACCCTTCAAAACAACTTGTATGGCTTCTTTGCCGGTATCACGACTAAATACTATGCAATGAAATTTCCAACCATGCAACCGCAAATGCAAGGTATGCCACACGTAGCCCGACCTGCGAACATGATGTCATTCATGGACGCTACGAAATCCTGTTTCCAACAATATGTTGGGTTCAGCGGCCGAGCAAGCCGCTCTGAATATTGGTTCTTCTACCTGAGCTTCATCCTTGTCGTCATCGGAATGACCGTTCTCACTGTTGTTTCCGCCTTTGTGCTCGATGCTCTTTCGGGCCTCATGGGGATGCTGACCATGGTTGCGTACTTTGCGTTCATCCTCCCCTTCATCTCTGTCAGTGTGAGGAGGTTGCACGACCTTGGCAAAACTGGTTGGATGTTCCTCGTGGTGTTTATTCCGTTTGTGGGTGGCATTTTGCTCCTCGTTTGGTTTGTCTCTGATGGACAAGCCCACGACAACGCATATGGCGCTGTCCCAACCAATACCCTTTGATCGAAAAAGACAGCCCAAGCGTTCAAGTCCTAGGCGCTAAAGCAGAAAACATGGCCTCTTACACGGTATCGTGCGGCGGCCATATCACGTTGCTGTTTTCGATTTGGAAAGACGCACGCCTTGCTCGCTCACAAGGTAGCCGAGGGGCTGGTTTCAACGTCGTCGACGGAGTTGAAGCGACCGTACGTCATATGGGGACGAATGAACCTGATGCACCTGCTGAATTATCCCAAGGCTCTGGTCTTGACGGGCGCCCTAGCAAAGTTGAGCCAGGTGAGATTCGGTTGAACATTGTATCAATGCAAGGCACACCAATCGAACACTCCGAGCATTTTTACATCGATTTGATTGAAGGCCTCCGAAATGCTCGATTGCTGAACCCGGCAGATGCGTTTGACATCGAGGTCGTGCTTGCTCTGCCGACCAGTCAAGGCTTCGGCATGTCTGCAGCAGGATTGGTGGCTGTCGCTCGAGCGCTTCACGCTCATTCTAGGGTGGGTCGAGAAGACCAATATCTCCGTGTAGCCCATCGAATTGAGCGAATTCACAGCGGCGGACTTGGTGACGTACTCGGTATCGCGGCACAAGGTATCGAGCTGAGGCTTGAACCTGGCGCGCCGGGGGCTGGAGGGAAAGCCGTTGGATTTCCATCCTCGCAACCAATTGTCTTGGTATGGAAACCTGATGAAGCTAGACACACATCGAAGTACATCGATGACCCTGACTGGATACGCACCATTTCTGCAGCGGGGGAAAAGGCTGTTCGCACCCTTCGGTTAAACGAATGGAACACTGATTCATGGAGTGACTTAATGTTGCAATCAAGGAACTTCTCTCAAGCGTCGGGGCTTTTAGAGGAGCCAGAGCGAATGTCCCTCAACAGCGCTGTCCTGGATGCCTTGCGAGGCATCGGCCTGCATACGCGGGTGTTTGTGCGATTGTGCATGCTTGGTGTCTCTGTTGCCGTGCTCCCAAGGCGGCTTGATGAACCGCTTCGATCTGAAGAAATCACACTAATTGCTGATGCCCTACGGGCTCTTGATTTTGGTGTTCGTGAAACAATGATCTCAGGCTGATGCTTCGTCGCTATCCAATGGGCTGAGATCGAGAACGTTGGCGTCCAAAAGTGTGCAGGCTGGCATAAACAAATTCGCACTGAATCCGTGACGATAGACCACAGCACCACTGCCCCATTCCTCGATATAACGATCCATTTGTTTGGCCATTTTCTTTCTTTGAAATTCGACATCAGCACCGTAGAAATGTTTGGCATCAATCCAAGCAACCGGACTGCCGTTGATGTGCACATGGTCCAAGAACAGAATGTCTGGCGTGCGAACTGGGCGGCCTAATTCTTGTTTTTGTTCCTTCACCATTTCTGGTTGACGGCGCAGACGTACACCTTGCTCTTCGAACCAATCTGCAAGAATATCTTCGAACAAATCGGCTTTTTCTTGTGATTCACCTTGGTCCACATTTGAGACCCGGTCTGCTGCTTCTGCTGCCTCGAATTCGTCGCGCTCCCTTTGCTTGAGGCGACTTGGCTCCCTAAGACTCTCCTTGATTTTGGTTTTCGACCACCGCATCTCGGCTAAAATCAGTCGGAACACATTCATTGGAGGGCCATCGAACCGTTGAGAGATATCAACGACAGAAACCCCTTCTCGGTAGAGGCGAAGCATGTCTTTGGCCCGAGAACGCAACCTTCCGTGGCCATACACCGTTTTCTGTTGCATCAGCGCCGAACGGAGTGAAAGCGCTTGGTCGAGTGTCATGTTGTGATTTTTGACAATTTGAGCCAACTCGTCAACACGTGCATCATCTAGCCAGCCAAACTCCCCCTTTCGGAGCACTAATTTAGCCAAGGCTTCCTCATCTTTGAGGGGCACTGGATTGGTGCCCCAGTTGAAATGGAAGCTTTGTGGTTCGTCCAAATGCTCGGGGAATCCCATAGGGCGTTCGCTTTGCTCAAAGCGTTGGTTTGCCTTCTGGTCCATTGCTGTAATTCGTTCAGCATGGCGTTCTTTGAGCGACGAAATTGAGGGGCCTCCGTACCGCTTTGGACGCCGATTATTGCGGTTTCTATTTCCACTTTTTTTTCGTGAATGGTTGCGGTTTTTTCCACGCTTTTTGGAGGAATTGGGGGGGTTGCCGTCCCCATTTTGACCGCTCATGCACCTCGGTCTACGCCGAGGCTCCATGAACACTCGCTTTCATTCTGATTCGGTAAGGATGGCCTCTTGTGATGGCGAGATCGGTAAGGTTGCGCCACTGCATGCGTCTTTCAACCACTGTTTAGCCATCGCTCGAGGAAGGCGATTCACGCGGCCCTTCATGAATTTCGCCCACCAAGGAATGTCCCACCATGAAGCAATTTCAACACCGCCTCCTTCCTCAGCCCAAACTGTGACCGTCATGTGAACGTTGGAAAGCGCAGTTCCGAGTGGTTTCCCTTCCCTTTGTTGACCTTGCCAATGAAATTCGATCTCTAAAAACCGAGGTGATTTGCCCGAGCGAATGGATTTCACGGTCCACATGTCTTCGATCAGCCGTTGTCGCTCTATACGATGCAAATCAAAGCGCTGCCCTTCACTGAGGACTCCGATTTTTTCTGAGAGAATCCGACCTGCTGAACTGTGCCATGACGGCCATCGGTCGAGATTTAGAATGTTGATGATGACCTGCTCGCTCTCAGAGGGTAAAAGCGATTGACGCCATACTCCTTTTGGAGGGTCCATGAGCCTCGGTGGCGAGGTTCGCCCTTGAAGATGTAGGGTACGAAAAAAGCGGGGTTTCAAATGCAATAAGTCAATCCGTAGGGTATGCGATGCGCCACGACAGCACTCTTTTCCTTGCTTCTTGTGCTTTCGTCAATGGGTGTTGGGCCAATCCAAGACCCCGTCCAGTTGACGGGGCAGAACGATGTAAAAAGCGTGGATAGCGGCGATGAACCGACCGAACTATCCTATGGTTGGGTCACAAGTGCCGGTGGCGCATTGGATGATTTTATTTCTCAATCTGAAACCTATTCCAATGGGACATTCCTTGTCGCAGGGAGTTTCGAAGGCGACATTCAATTCCGAGACCAAATCGACGGCCATGGGGCGAATGGGGGTTCGAGCGATCGGGATGCAATGATTGGATGGATCAATCCAAACGGGACATGGAACGCCAGTTTAGCGTTTGGATCGAATGCAATTGATACGGTCGAAGCCATAGCCCTGTTGGATAATGGTGATGTCATTGTTGCAGGTAATTATTGTTTGAACAGCCCCGGATTCGCATGTCAACTCCAGCTTGGCAATCTTGACCCACTCGACAAAGAAGATGAAGACGACGATGGAAACGTATTCTTAGCGCGTTTGAGCGCTCAAGGTAGTTGGTTGTGGTCTGTTCAAATCGGCAACGCATACGACAATTTCGTGTTTGATATGCTGGTGACTCCGAACAATGAGATCCACCTTGGCGTGTTGTACAGAGGCTCGTTGGAGTTTCAGGGCGAAATTCTCCCCGCTGCTGAGCAAGGCAGCATTATGATTGCCACATTCAACGAAGGCGGTGAGCCGGTGTCGCATGTTGAACTCGTCACTCAAGACGGTATTGAATCCGTTGGCGGCCTATGCCAGGATGGTGTTGGTCAAACCTACCTAACGGCAACCTACCGTGGTGAAATCCTCATTGGCGAGGCTTTGCTCATATCTGAAGGCGAGACCGACATTCTGGTTGCCGCCTACCAGGGCAATGAATGGACATGGGCACTTTCTGGAGGAGGTCCTTACGAAGAGCGGGTTTGGGATTGTTCTGGATCACCAACACAAGGATTGAGCATCGTTGGTGAATTCGTAGGTAACGCGAGTTTCGGCGCCCACTCTACCTCTTCTTCCCAGAGCGTTGACATGCTTCTGGGTTTGATTTCTTCTTCTGGTGCTTGGAGCAGCATTGCTACTGCAAGCGGGGTTGGGGTTGACCGGGCTACAGGCATCGTGACCAACATCCAAGGCGACATCACATTGACTGGAACGAGCACTGGGGGCATTATGATTGGCGATGACAACCTCTCCGACCTCGATGGAGTCAACGATGATATGCACAACGACATCTTCCTTGCTTCCTATTTGCAAAATGGCACATGGGCGTGGGCAATTTCTGCCGGTGGTGCTGGAAACGATGAACCAACCGACCTCACATTTGCTCTTGATGGGTCTCCATTGCTCAGCTTCATGCTGAGCGGCACAGCCTCCATTGGTGTTCATTCTGCTACGAGTTACGGGGGTTATGATGTTGGAGTATGGCTCTACCAAACCGACCGGGACAGCGACGGTATTCTCGATGGTGAAGACAACTGTCCTCGGGTCGCTAACACCAACCAGGCCAACCATGACAGCGATTTGTTTGGTGATGATTGCGATTCTGATGATGACAACGATGGTGTTGAGGATACGATTGATGATTGCCCCAGTGGGGCCTTGAATTGGGTTTCTGACTCAAACACTGATCACGACAGCGACGGTTGTGAAGATGCTGGAGAAGATTTCGATGACGATGAAGACACCGTTTTTGATTTCAACGACTTGTGCCCCTTGGGCCCTGTGGGTTGGATTTCAACTCCAGAGGAAGACAACGAAGGTGATGGATGCGCAGATTTCGACACCGATGAAGACGGATTTATCGATCAAATGGACAACTGCCCAGATGCCGCAAACCCAACCCAGGCGGATTTGGATGGAGACGGGCTGGGTGATGAATGCGACGTCGACAAGGATGGCGATGGGATCGCCGCTCCCGACGACAATTGCCCCAGAGACACGCCAGCATGGACCTCGAACCCAATCAATGACTACGACCAGGATGGGTGCCACGACTCCATCACTGACAACGATGACGACAACGACGGAATCAACGATGCTGGTGATGAATGCCCTACTGGAGAATTAAATTGGAACAACGCAGCAATCACTCTGAGCATGGATTACGATCAAGATGGATGCAGAGACGCCAGCGAAGATTCTGACGATGACAACGATGGGGTGCTCGATGAATTGGATGCTTGTCCAGTTGGTTTGATCGGGCCTGCAGGAATTGGACAGGACCAAGATGGTGACGGTTGCATCGATGCTGCAGAAGACAATGATGATGACAACGATGGCGTTGTTGATCTTGTTGATGTGTGCGCTCAAACGCCGCAAGGGGCGCAAGTTGGCGTTCAAGGCTGCAGCATGACGCAATTGGATGATGACCTCGATGGGGTGTCAAATGCAGATGACATGTGCCTCAATAGCCTTCCAGTCCCGGTTGATGAAAACGGGTGTGCCGTCATTGATTCAAGCAACACAGCCAACGCTCAGGACGATAACGGGAATGAGGCCACGACATGGTTATTCATTCTTGCAGCCATCCTGTTGATTGCCGCTGGAGTCGTCGCCTCGAATGGAAAGACAAGCGCGAAACCGAACCAAACGACTTCCCCGCCAAAGCGCCCAGTGGAGCTGGATGATGCGGTGCATATTCCGAACGATGACGCAGAAGAGGAGTGAATGCCCTCGTTAATTTCATGCGCGAAAGCCAACTTGTTAAATAAAAAACACCCAATCGCTCACGCTATGAACTCTGCCTTGAGGGTCGTTTCTATCGCCTTGTTGATGATCATGATTGCCACCGTTCCTGCGATTGAGGGGAATTCCGGTGGGAAGCACAACCAAGCATCTTCAGGTTGCACGTGCCATTCCAACGCAGGAGGTGTAACGGTCGGTGAAAACTTCCCCTCGTCTTACAACGCTGGCCAATCCTATCCAATCACCATCGATGTCAATGGCGGGACGCAAGCCTTCATCGGTGGATTCTCCCTTCAAATTGACAAAGGTACGCTTGCAAACCCAAGTCCGGATGTGCAGATTGCTGGAATGAGCGCAACCCATACCAATTCGAATCAACGAAGCTTCACCCTCGATTGGATTGCACCCGCAGCGAACAGTGGGGCGGTGAGCGTTGATATCGCCGTGTTGAATGGAAATGGGAATTTCCAAAACACAGGAGACGGCTGGGCAAAGACCTCGCTGACAATCACTGAAATCCCCCCGATGAACACCCCCCCAACCGCTTCAAACCTTGCTCTATCACCACGAGGTGCTGTTGCTGTTGATCAAGACCTAACGGTGAGTTACGCCTTCACAGACGCTGATGGTGACGCTGAGTCCAACACAATGGTCCGCTGGTTCGTCAACGGAACCCTCGCCCCTGCCTACAATGACATGACGACCATCGCTGCGGCAGAAACTTCGATCGACGAAACATGGACGGTCAAGGTCACACCAAGCGACGGTATGGATTTCGGGCCAGAAGAAACATGCCAAGACCAAGCCATGATCGTTGATATCGACACCGATGGCGATGGCGTCTTTGATGGCGATGATGCTTTTCCAAACGATGCCTCTGAAACCAGCGACAGCGATGGAGATGGTGTTGGCGATAACGCAGATGCATTCCCCAACGACGCAACTGAAACCATGGACTCGGACAGCGATGGCGTTGGCAACAACGCCGATGCATTCCCCAATGATGCCACAGAAACCACCGATTCGGACAGCGATGGCGTTGGCGACAACGGTGATGCATTCCCCAATGATGCCAACGAAACAATGGATTCCGACAGCGACGGCGTGGGCAACAACGCTGACGCATTCCCCAACGATGCCTCCGAGACAATGGATTCTGATGGAGACACAGTGGGAGACAACGCCGATGCTTTTCCCAATGACGCCAGTGAAACCATGGACACCGACGGAGATTTAGTTGGAGATAACGCTGACGCATTCCCCAACGATGCCAACGAAACGATGGATTCCGACAACGACGGGGTTGGCGACAATGCTGACGTATTCCCCAACGATGCCACAGAAACCATCGATTCGGACAGCGATGGCGTTGGCGACAACGCTGATGCATTCCCCAACGATGCCAACGAAACAATGGATTCCGACAGCGACGGCGTGGGCAACAACGCCGATGCTTTCCCTGAGGATGCGAATGAGACCATGGATTCAGACATGGATGGGGTAGGAGATAATGCAGATTGGGCGCCAAATGACGCAAGTGAAACCATGGACAGCGACGGCGATTCTGTCGGTGATAACGCTGATGCATTCCCCAACGATGCCACAGAAACGGTTGACAGCGACAATGATGGCGTGGGAGACAATGCCGATTGGGCACCAAATGACGCCGCTGAAACACTCGACAGCGACAGCGACGGTGTCGGTGACAACGCTGATGCATTCCCCAACGACGCTTCTGAAACCCTCGATTCGGATGGAAATGGCGTAGGTGACAACGCACAGGCAGCACAAGAGGCTGCTGATGCAGAGGCTGCTGAAGCACGTCGAAACATGATCATCATCGCTTTGGTCGTCCTTGCCCTCATTGGCGGTGGCGGCGTGATTTTCTTCCTACGACGTGGTGGAGATGAAGATGAACCCGAGAAATCTTTTGAACAGCAATCCATTGTTGCAGCGCAACCTGTTCTTGCCTCACAACCTACACAAGCAGCACCTGTGGCTGCAACGCCTGTTGTTGCTCCGGTCCAACCCGCAGCAGAGGAACCAACCATCTTGCGCCAGTGGACCGATGAAGCAGGTTACACCTGGAGAGCCATGAGCGATGGTGGCAACTACTGGTGGACAGGAACCGAGTGGAAGCGTGTTTGATCACGCATAAACGACAGCGGGTGAAAGGGGCATAGCGCCACCCGCTCTACCGGTTTCGTCTTCTTCAGACTCACCAAGAACGACAGAGACCTCATCCAAACCAAGTTCTTCGGCAATGAACGGAGCCCTTTGAGTGAGCGATGCAACTTCATCGAGGGAGCTACGAATAAGCACCCTTGAATCGTCGTCCCACTTGAAGACTTGAGGCAGCATTTTCTTGCCCCAGAAGCCCATGATTTCGCCTTTCCGATCGCCCTGTGCAATCTCCATTTGGCTCAGAACGCTGATGAATTGCTTTGGATTTCCACCTTGTTCAAGGAATTCCAAGGCCGTGATAGCAAGTTCGCGTTTCCAAGTTGGTGCGACGATGATGGTCGCTTTTTTGGCTGGTCCTTCCAAATGCCGCTCGGCTACATCCTTGATCTTACGGGCTGATTCAAGGAAACTACGTGTGGTGGTTTCACCGTCAAGAGCGGTTTGTTCCTCAGCAGTGATTGAATCAAGTGAAGGCATTTCGGCTCCACTGATCAACCCCTCCATTCCGAGGAATGACCACCATTCTTCAGCAAGATGAGGTGTCGAAATAGACAGCATATGTGCCCAATGCCGAAGGATTCTCTTGGCTAGAACTGGGTTTTTTCCACCGCGACGGGTGTACCAATTGACGTCCTTCACCAGTTCATAGTGGGAGAGTTCAACCGCCCTTCGCAAATCGTAGGCGTCCATCGCTGCTTTGAATTCCGCGACCCTTTGCTTGAGCCGCCCTTCGAACCATACATCCATATCGCTTGCTCCTCCATCCCAAGAGCTCAAGCGTTCTGGCATGCCATACAATTGCATCATCACGCGATAGTTGGCTTCCAAAGCCGTATCAGACCAGTCCATGCCAGCGGTTGGGTTGGCGGCAAACAGAATGAACAAACGCACCGTATCGGCGCCATAGCGTTCAATCATGTCTTCGGGAGAAACTGTGTTACCGAGGGATTTGCTCATCTTAGCAGACCGTTCGGTAAGGGGGCCTTCACAATGGGGGCAGGGTTTGCCAGCATGATCGACCGAGAAGGTAAGGCCGCACGGCTCACACCATGGCGCAGACTTGTTGACCATTCCTTGACATAGAAGTTCATTGAACGGTTCATCGATTTGATGCAAGCCAAGGTCGCGAAGGGCCTTGGTCCAAAATCGAGCGTAAATGAGGTGCATTTGTGCATGTTCAATGCCCCCGCAGTAGAAATCAACGTTCATCCAATGGTTTGCTTTGGCTTCATCAAAACAGAGTTCATCGTTGAGTGCATCTGTAAATCGAAGGAAGTACCATGAAGAATCAACAAAGGTATCCATTGTGTCAGTTTCTCGACGCCCCGGTGTTCCACATGAAGGGCAATCAGCAGCGAGGAATGATGCAGAAGTTTCCAATGGATTGCCCTCTCCAAACACCACATCACGAGGGAGTTCGACCGGGAGGTCTTCGGCTGGAACCGGAACAGGACCACATGAATCACAGTGAATCACGGGAATTGGTGTGCCCCAATACCGTTGCCGTGAAACCAACCACGGACGAATTTTCCAGTTAATGGTCTTCGTCCCAGCTCCTTGAGCTGCCAATGCGTCAGTCACTGCCATTTTGGCGTCCTCGCCGTACAGCCCGTCAAAGCCATCAAGGGCACTGTTGACCATCCATCCCAAATCACATTCAGCCTTTTTGAGTTCGGCGTTAGGATCGTCGCCCTTATTCTTGACAAGTACACGTCGAATTGGAATGCCGTAAGATTTTGCGAAATCGAAATCCCTCTCATCGTGACCGGGAACGGCCATAACCGCACCTGTACCATAACTGGCGATAACAAAATTACCTGCCCATATTGGTATGCGCTCTCCGGTGAGGGGATGAATGGCAAATGCTCCGAGGGGGACTCCTCGCTTTTTGTTCATGTTCTTGATGCGGTCGAATTCACTCATTGCGGAGACTTCATCGTAGAGGCCTTGCCATTCTGCTTCGTGTTCTGTCCCTGCAACGAGGGTGGCAGCGAGTGGATGCTCGGGCGCTAGGGTCACGAAAGTGGTGCCGAATAATGTATCAGGACGGGTTGTGAAGACGGTCAATTCCTCGTCGCTTCCCTCGATTGCGAATTTGATTTCTGCCCCTTCTGAACGCCCTAGCCAATCCCGTTGAAGTGATTTCACATTCTCAGGAAATTGAATGGTGTCCAGTCCGTCAACCAATTCTTGAGCGTATTTTGGTATGTCCAGGAACCATTGGCTCATGCCTTTCTGCAAAACTGGACCATTGCACCGCCAGCAACGGCCGGCCTTCACTTGTTCATTGGCCAAGACCGTTTCACATTGTGAACACCAATTCACAGGGGCGAACGCTTGGTAAGCGAGGCCCTTTTCCATGAATTTTGTGAAAAACCATTGGTTCCAACGGTAGTAACGTGGATCGTGACTCTTGACTTGGCGTCGCCAATCATATGAGAATCCCATCCTTTTGATTTGAGAGGTAATGGAAGCCATGTTTCGCTCTGTGATTTCATGGGGATGTGCGTTCTCTTTGATGGCCGCGTTTTCTGCAGGCATACCAAACGAGTCGAAGCCCATTGGATAAAGCACATCGAAGCCCATCATGCGCTTATACCGGGCAACAGCATCGCCGATTGAATAATTGCGGACGTGCCCCATGTGCATTTTTCCGCTTGGATAAGGGTACATCTCGAGGCAGTAGAATTTTGGACGGTTGTCACGAATGTCTTGTTCAAACAAACGGGCTTCATTCCACTTTTTTTGCCACATCAATTCGGATTCTGGAGAAAACAAATCGCTCATTGACTCACCCATACCCTTCCGGATGGCCCTGCCACAGAACCATTTGTCTTGAATGCCACTCTTCATGAGGTCCCTCAAACTGCGCTAACTCATGGCAAGGGAAGTCACGGTGAAGGCCCCTGTCCGGATTGATCTTGCCGGTGGATGGACCGATGTCCCAGTGTACTGCACCAGAAAACCAGGAATGGTGGTGAACATTGCCATCAATCGGTTCATCACAGCCTCGTGCGTGAGTGATGATGAACGCAAAATGGAAGTGTCCTATCGTACAGAAATGCCAACAGGATGCGGTTTGGGCACCTCTGCTGCAATGAACGTCGCATTGGTAGCAGCCATCAGTCCAGCCTCTGAAGAGCCTGCATCCATTGCCGAAAAAGCATACCAGATCGAAGCAGTGCTTGGCAACACTGGTGGCCGACAAGACCAGTGGGCAAGCGCATTTGGCGGCATTCAACACTTGACCTTCGAAGCAGAACAAGTGACCAATGCTCGCCTCGTACCGTCTGAAAAATTCACACATTGGTTGGAACAGCACCTCCTTCTGTTTGACACACACTTGCCTCATGTCTCTGGCGATTTGCATCGAGGCATATGGTCGAGGTACGCTTCGGGTGATTCGGAAGTGATTCAAGGCTTAGCCACCCTTTATGGAGCGGCAGAAGGCATGTTGAAGAGCATTAGTGGAGAAGACCCTGAAGGTGTTGCTGATGCCTTGAAAACGGTGATGAAAGGGGTTGATTTGCTGGACCCACGCTTGCATGATCCGTTTCGTACGGTCCTCGAACCACTCGAAGCATTCGGCCACATCATGGGATGGAAGGCTATGGGAGCAGGAGGAGGCGGCGTGGTTGGCGCACTTGTCCGCGCAGAGCAGGATTCGATGGACGCAGTTACACAAGCAGCAGAGAAGGCAGGTTGGACGCCATTCGCATGGAAGGTTGAACCAATCGGAGTTCAACGCAAAGAAAAAGTCAATCACGGGTGAAGTCTTCGCTGGTTTCCAAAAGGAAAATCGCTTCTCTTGTGAGCTTGTAACGGTTTTTGAGACCCATCTTGCGCTTTTCGACAAGTCCGAATTTTTGCAGTGTACGCAGGTGGTGTGAAACCAACTGCTGACTCTTTTCCAGNCGCTTNGCCAGTTCGGCTTGGGTAGGGAATTCGCCCAATGGTCCATCAACATCGAGCANGGTCAGGATTTTACCTTGCAAACTGTTTGGGTCTGGAGAGAGAGGGGGAACGGGCAGTTCGGTGTCGCTCATACCTGGGTTCATGGTGTTGGTCAGTGGGTAATAACGGACCAACCGACCGTCTTTTCTGCGCCAAATGACTTCCTCGTTCTCGAGGATTCTGAGGTGGTGTGTGATTTGNCCGTTGCTCATCTCGAGCGCGGCCATGAGGGCGCGGAAATGGCACCCGGGATTGGCTGTCAAGTACCCCATTAGACGACCACGTTGGTATCGGCCGTCTGTGGTTTCGTGGGTTCGCCCCACCATTCCTAGGAACCACAGACCTGCTGCAGTTGTTGGGATTCTAAAGGATTCATTTCCAAGAACGACGGAGACCAACAGAGAGAGCAGAGAAGTGGTTGTGACGACCACGATCAGCGTTGGTGCAATCGATGTTGGAATCGATGCTTCGGCTGCAGCATCAGCGGATTGCGCCACATCTTCTTGCGAAGCATCAGGTGTGAGGGGGGCGGTCTCGGTCTCGAGGGTCAGCACTTCAATCGACGGTGCTTGGAACATTGCACAGGCCGGCGCTGCATCGGCAGAAACCGCATCATAGGTCCCCGACCATCCCTGTTGAGGTACCCATTGGCCAAGCGCTGCGCGAGAGAGCAGAAGTTGTCCTTCTTGTGGAGTGTCAAGGATCCAGCAGGTGCCTTCTTGAGTCAACACACCGGACCATGTGCCGCTCACAAGCCGAGAGGGTTCAGAGTCGACTTCTTCTTGCCCGATTGAAATCGGCTCGGCGCTCACGGTTTCCACAATTGGCCAATCAAAGACAAATCCTGCAGAGGTGGTCGGGTTCGCTTCGAGCGTGACGATCATTTGGTAGGTGCCATCAGGCAATGGATTGTTTTCGAAATCGACCATGTTCACTTCGCCAATTTCAAGCACGAGGCCATCATTTGAAGCGCTGTATGGGAGGGTGAGGAGCCTTCCATCGTAGTCGTTGCATAGTGATGCTTGACGGTGAACTTCCTCTGACGATGTAAGATCAATAATGGCTACAGAAACTGAACACGGGCCAATCCAGCGCAAATCCACTTCGCTGACAATCGGTTCGATGCCAACGCTTAGATCAAATCCATTTTCAATACCCGAAAGCGATGTGATGATGTCGACTTCCAGCGAATCGGCGCAATCGGTTGAAGCCAAGCGTGTGTAATCAATTCCCTGGATAGAGGACAAGTGGAATTGCGGGACTTCAACAACAGCCGTATAATGCCCAGAAGCGATTTGACAGCCAAGCAAATCGTTGAAGGTCCAATCTGGAAGGGAGAACGAAGCCGTTTCTTGGGCTTCAATGCTGTAGTCCATATTGATGGCGTTGCAGGCTTTGAACATACGACTGTCGAAGACAACTTCGCCCTCATCGTTGACAATCCAGAGTTCAGCTCGGCAAGTGTCGGTGAAGCGAAGGGATTGGGTTTCCAAACCTGTGTTGACCATCGACATTGAGGTTTGCAAAATGTCGCCCTCGCCATACAGGCCATCACCAAGACCGGTTATTTCGACGCTCAAGGCATCTTGCAACTGAGGGTCAAATCCATCGGCAGCTTGTGAGACATCAAGGCTGAGTTGCCCTGAGAGTTGTTGGCCAGGAAGGTTCACTTCTAATGTTTGAAGCCCAGCTTCAAGGGTGCCTGCGGGAAGCAACACTTGCTCAATCAACATCGCCTCGTAGGCTTCGATTTGAGTATAGGTTGGCATGCAGTTGGACAGCAGTTGAACCTCGTCATTCACAGTCAATTGAAGCAAACAATCCCCAACTGCAGGCAACGGTATGGGTTGAGATGTTGGGTTGTGCATCACCACAGAGAGAACCAATTCTTCACTGGCCACCAGAGGCCCAAGGCGGCTGGTGGCTTCCAAAGTCATGGTCAATGCCTCGGGAACAGTCACGTTGGTTTGCAGGTGAACTTCGTTGCTCACCATTTGACCAGTGGCGGTATGGAGGGCTTGAACGGTGTACCAGCCGGGTAACACTTCTTCTCCATCATTTCCTTTGAGGTCCCATGAAAGAGCGTCGAATTCAAAGATCTCAGCTGCGGCCATGTCGACCATCTGGGATTGGCCACGGCAAGATGAACGCTCATCAACAATGAGTTCAGAATCAGAATTCAACACTTGAAGCACTGTACCACACGATGGGTCATTTTCAAACGTAGTTTGTGCACCCTCATTCATGAACGATGCAACAAATTCTACCGTATCCCCTGAGGCATACCAGCCGGAATCCGGCGGACTCAACAGTGAGGATTCGAGGCGTAAGTCGCCTTCATCTGCACTCGCCAGAACGGGCAACATGGAAAGCATAAGCAGAGCCACTAAGACTGCCGCACCGCCGCGCATACGCCCCGCCATGAACCTTGAGAGGTTCTCATTACTTGAAAGCCCAGCGGTGCATCCGATGTGTGAAGGGGAATGATTTTTGCAACCAAAACAGGTCGTTTCAAATGAACGAATCGTAGTGCTGCAAGCACAATTAGGTGAATGGGACAACCTCAATCACTTGCTTGTCTGCCTCAAAACCAACAAGGCGGCAGTTGTTGACCCTTTTGATGGAAATTACTGGCATGATGTGTGCTCAAACAACGGGTGGAACTTGACGGAAATTTGGTTGACACACAGCCACTGGGATCACACAAAAGGTGTCAAAACCCTCAAGTTGATGCTCGGGGATTCTGTCACGGTGAGGAGCCATGCGTTTGAACGTCAGCGCGGCTGGAAAGAACCAGTGGATGAAGAATGGACTCACGAAGCCAATTCAAACATCGATTTGACCCTTGGAGAGCTCACGTTTGAGGCTCATTGCACACCTGGCCACACCCCCGGCCACACGACATTTGTTGGCGAAGGGGTCATCATATCAGGCGATTGTTTGTTTTTGGGCCGCTGTGGCCGCACTGATTTGTTTGGTGGCGACCCCGCCCTTCAGCGTGAAACATTGAGGTATTTACGGGGCGTCATGCAACAATTACCGCCGACCCATGTCGTATTGCCCGGCCATCAGTACGCACTTGAAAATGGGGAAACGCCGACCACGATGCATCTTGAAACGGTGCTCGCAACCAACGAGGCCTTGTTGGCTGTCGATGATGACCATCTCTGGGCATCGTTGCCGTTTTTGGCCTTTGATGACAGCATGGCTGAGAAAGCCCGTCGGCAACGCGCGAAGGGCGAGTGAATTGCCTCACAGTTGGTCCAAATCAAGCATGGTAGGAATCGCAGCTTGCGTTGCTGCTGCTTCTTGCATCTCATGTTGCTTCCATTGCGGCACTTCGGCAGGCTCGGTCCAACCAAGGGCTCGAGCTTCGTCCAGTTGACCGGCAGCAACGTAGTGATCAATCCATGCGAGGCGGCGCTCTTCTTCTTCAGAGAAGGCGAGGTCCATCTTGCGTTCTTCAGCGCGAATGGCTGAAGACTTGCGCTTACTTGCAGCTTTTGCCACTTGAGCCATGAAAATAAGGCCAAGGAGGAGAACGATGGCCCCAGTCATGAAGATCAGGGTCGTGGAATCGGTGAGGATTGATGCTGCATCGTCTGTGCTTTCGTCGACGCTGTTCGGATCAGAAGTGACCGAACATGTCACTGCATCTGGGCCGGTCAAGACACCATTGGTGATTGCTGGGTCCCATGGGCACGGGTCATAGACGTCTGCGCGGCCATCCCCATCGCTGTCAATGCAACCGTATTCTTCGAGGGAGGAGGTGCCGAATTCTTTTCTGCAGGAGTCAGGTTGGTACGCCGCTTGAGGCGCCATTGGCCCATCTTCACCATCAGGGTCATAGACGCTGTTGTCGCCGTATCCGTCACCGTCGAAATCGTTCCACTGGCTGGGTTGGAGCGGGAAGGCATCGGGTTGGAAGAAACTCGTTTGATTGTCACCCCATCCGTCGCCGTCAAGGTCAGACCACTGATCTGGCACTGTTGGGAACGCATCCCCGGATTGATTTCTCACCTGGATGAATTCACCGGGATTATCGAGGTCAGCAATGGTGTCGTTGAACCAAATGTAATTGTCACCCCAACCATCACCATCGGTGTCGGCCCATTGAAGGGTGTCGTAGGGGAATGCATCGTCCACATCAGCCCATCCGTCGAGGTCAGCATCAGGACAGCCTTGTCTGTTGTTCTCGTAGGACTTCCCAAAGACATCAGCGCAGTCATCACCGCTTGGGACATTTGTATTGTCCCCGTATCCATCGCCATCAGCATCAGCCCATTGGAACGGATCTTCCCAGAACGCATCGACCGGGTCGACAAAACCATCGCCGTCGTAATCAGAACAGCCTCGAGTCAATGCATCGGTTGACTTCCCGAACACAAGAGGGCACACATCCGAGTAGCCTTCAGAGATTCCATCGCCGTCTTCGTCGATGAAATTGTCACCGTAGCCATCGCCATCGGTGTCCTCCCATTGATTTGGGTCTTGCCAGAACGCATCTCCGTTGAATCCATTCGGGTTGTCACCTCGGCCATCGCCATCGGTGTCCTTCCATTGGGATGTGTCATCAGGGAAGGCATCCGGGTTGTTTCCATCGGGGTTGTCTCCGCGGTTGTCTCCATCTCGGTCAGCCCACTGAGTTGAATCGTCTGGGAACGGATCGCCTGCGTTCGAGTAACCGTCACCGTCTCGGTCAGAACAACCAATCCGGTCTTCAGTGGACGTACCTGCTTCGTTTGGACACTCGTCCGCATTGTTTCCGGTGCTGTTGCTTCCGTAGCCATCTCCGTCTTCATCGCACCACTGAGTTGGGTCATTTGGGAATGCATCCGCTTGGTAACAATCCCCTGTCGACGCCCAGTTAGCGTCAGGATCTGACCAGCCATCACCATCGGTATCAAGGCAACCAAGTCGGTCGAATTCCGAGTCACCCCATGTGGTTGGACAACCATCGGGGCGGTCACTCATTTCGTTGTCGCCCACCCAATCACCATCTGTGTCGACCCACTGGGTTCGATCGAGTGGGAACACATCCGCTTGGTTCGAAACGGATTGGAGCAAGCCAGGCCATTCTGACGGACGGAAATTATCCCATGAGGCGTTCTCATAGTTGTCGCCCCAGCCATCGCCGTCGGTGTCGTTCCATTGGGTTGCGTCATCAGGGAATGCGTCACCTGTTTGATTGAGATGCAGCTGTGCACCGTTGAGATCGAAGTAGTAGTTGTCACCATAGCCATCACCGTCTGAATCGGCCCATTGGAGCGGGTCTGCAGGGTAATAGTCGCCTTCATCAGACCAGCCATCGCCGTCTGCATCAGGGCAACCAAATCGGTCTTGGTTTGAGGTCCCGAACACAGAGACGCAGGAGTCTGGCTCGTTTGCTGGTTCATCAGGAGTTGTGGGGTCTGAATCATGGTCGTAGCCCATGTTGTCCCCATAGCCGTCGCCATCGGAGTCTGCCCACTGGGATCCATCGGATGGGAATGCATCGACGACACCATCGCCTTGGTCGGTGGAGTTGTATCCATCGTTGTCTTCATCAATGTCAGCGTACCAGTAGTAAACGCCCTCGTTGTTCCGCCCATGAGCGCTCACGATGTGCGTGCTTTCTGGGCTCCAAGAGGCCCCGTAATTGATTCCACAACCATTGCTACCCCCTGTGCCGCTGCAGCCATTTGGCCTTGGTGCGTTGAAAGCGTCGATTTGCACGCCCGAATCTGAATCAAACACCCGCAGGGTTGCTCCGTCTGCTTGATAGTAACCCATTCCTGCAACGACTTGGCTGCTATCATAGGAAAAATCAGTGGAGTAACAAGATGTTGAAGTGGTTTTTTGCCAAATCCGAGTCCATGAAGCACCGTTGAATTTGTACATGTCGAAACTCGCTGATTGGCCTTCCCAACCACCGCACATAGCGATGTAGTTGCCGTCTGGCGACCAAGCGATTGCATTGACTGANCTCGACGGATCGGTGATGCTCCATACAGTCGCTTGTGAGGTTACATTGGAAACATAGAAATCGCCGTTTCCTGCAACCACAATGTGTTCGCCGTCTGGAGAGAAGGCTGAATCATAGAACCGATCTTCCCCGTTTGGATTCAGGCTGTGGAGGTTGGTTCCGTCAGCAACTTGAATCAAGAAGACAACACCGTTGGTTCCACCGTTTCCAGACCGGCCAATTGAGACTGCTACCAGGTCACTGTTTGGTGAAAATTCGACATCGTTGACATAATCGCCACCCCCCACGTCGACGCCAATGTTGCCGTGCACTGACGACAAATTAGTCGCATAATAGATGTCCATAGAATCGTCATCTAAGCCGGCGGCGACATACTGTCCATCTGGCGACCAAGAGACCGAGGTTACCGCGCCACTGCTCGGATTTGCGTTAACCGAACGTATGTTGATGTGCGTCGACGCGTTCCATACTCGAACAAAACCATCTTCTGATCCGGTCACGATGAATTCGCCAGTCGGAGAATAATCAACATCGTAGTAATCGGTGTTCGAATTGGTTGTGAACTCATTTTGGAAGTTCGGATTGTTGACCGACCAGCCATCGTTGAAGTCCGAGGTCCCGTCGCCATCCCGGTCAGGGCAACCGTCTCGGTCAACGGTAGATGTGCCCGCAGCAAATCGACAATCATCCACTGAATCTTCGATTCCGTCGCCGTCTGAATCAGCACCCATGGCAAGGGGTGAGAGGGCCATTGCCGACATAAGGAAAATCAACAGGATGCCATTCACTCTGCGAGACATACCCTTCCGTGCTTTTCGCCATAAAAGGTCTTGTGGTACTGATGTGTAATCAAAAAATACCAATTGAACGATAAAAAAGGGGTCAACGAAGGGAAGTGTTGAGAAACAACGCCGCCCCAGCCGAGGATGTGAGCGAAGGTCTTCCAAAGGTCAGTGTTGCGGTTTTGGACCGCGTATTGCTGCACCTGGCCGACCATGAAGCCCAAGCAGATCGGTATGTTGTTGGCCCTGAGTTGACTCGACCTGGAATTGCAGAGGCTTGCGCTCAACATCCTCCGAATGTGAGTCGCGCCATGCGAGCCTTGCTCAAAGACGGTGCCGTCGATGAACACACACGCTCGATCAGAGGTGAAGAACGGCGGCAAAAAACGTGGCAATTGAGCGAGGCTGGTCGTCAGAGGGCAGCAGAACGACGCGCTGAACTGGGTCAAACAAAAATTCTCCTTCGCAACAATGAAGGCGAACTGTTAGAGGTTCATGCAAAGGAAGCTGCTGAGCGGCTTGAAGCAGACATTTCCTTGTTACAGATTTTGCTTCATGCCCAACATGAGGGAGTCCTCACCTACGGTGATATTCGCTTTGGTCGCATTCAAAAGTCCGATGATGCCCTTCCTGCACCAGGGCGGCTTACAGCGATGACTGGTGCGCATGCCACCTACAACAATCGTCCGCCTGAGACGCGGCCCGTCCACGGCAGAGAAGTTGAACTTGAGGCGTTACAAACTTGGTTCGAACAACGTAAGCCCTGTGCAGTCGTGCACGGGATAGCCGGAATTGGGAAATCAACGCTCGTTGCTCACTGGCTCCAACAATTGCTCAAAGAAGATCCCTACCTGTCCGTTTGCTGGTACCCTTGCCAACCTTGGGACCGTTCGCTAGGACTTGCGACAAGCCTACTTCATCGATTTGGAATCGATGAATCCCACGACCCTTACAACTTGATTGAAACGCTCCCCCTCGCCCCCGGGGGCAAAATCAATGTGGATGCTTGGAGACGCCGGTTGCTGACCTACCTCACTGACGCTCGAACGATCCGTGAACGGTTTAAGGATGAAGCAGGAGGCCCCCCGCCCTATTGGCTCATTGTCCTTGATGATGTCCACCACTTAGAGGATCAAGCCAAGGATTTGCTTGGCGCGTTGTTACAGATTTCAACCAAGGCACCTCTTCGTTTGGTGTTCATTTCTAGAACGACCCTGAAGATTTACGATCGCAGGGATGTGCACACACGAGGGCTCGTGCATGAATACCCCGTCTCTGGTCTGAGTTTAGAAGAAACGAAAGCGTGGTTAGAAGACCTCGACCACCCATCTCAAACCAAAGCCGACGAAGTGCATGCCGCCACTGGAGGCCACCCCTTGGCACTGGAATTGCTGGAATTGTATGGCCAGCCGACGCATAACGATTGGTTGCGGTTTTTGGATGAAGAAATCCTCGCCTCATTGCCAGAACATGAGCAAGACCTCCTAGCAACATTGGCCTTGGCTGACAAGCCTATGCCTTGGAAGTCATTGGCTGAGGCCGTGGGATGGGATGGCGTTCCTCCTCAGAACTTGCTTAAGCACGGATTGTTGATCGATCTAGAGGAAGGCATGTGGTTGCACGAAGCGCTTCGTGAGCGATTGCTTCGAGATGTTGGTTCCTCTCAGGAACGACGCAAAGCAANGTTGAATCCTTGATTCAAAAATCATCTGCAGTCATGTGCTCATCGACCCATTGAAGCACGGCAGCCTTTGGCATAGCTCCACTTTTTTGGCCAACGAGTTTTCCGTTGTTGTANAGGAACATTGCAGGTATGCCGCGCACNCCCAATCGACCTGCATTCATTGGATTGGANTCCGTGTCGACTTTTGCGATGAGGATNTCACGCTCGCCTGCAACTTGGGCCAAAACAGGACCCAGTGCCTTGCATGGGCCACACCAAGGGGCCCAAAAATCAACGAGAACCCAATTGTTTTCGTTGACCGTTGTTTCAAATTCGCTGTCGGTCACTGCTCTTACTTCACCCATGGGCTCACCTTGAGGTTCCTTCGGCCCGAAGATTATGAGTCTTTGTACGCTTTTTGGTACGATATCGGGTCGGAATCCTCATGATACGGCCCCGCTTGGGACAGGTGAAGGCGGTCTCATGATCATAGCACCGAGCGTTCTCACGGCTGATTTGGCCGACCTTGCAAGCGACTGTAAAGAAGCCCTTGATGCCGGACTTGACTGGCTTCACCTCGACGTCATGGATGGGAATTTTGTACCTAACCTGACGTTCGGACCACCCGTGATCAAATCATTGCGAAAAGCGTTGGGCGAGGATGCAGTGTTAGATGCGCACCTGATGATCACGAACGCAGAAGCATGCTTCCAAGATTACATTGACGCTGGTTGCAATCATCTCTCTGTTCATGTTGAAGCCGCCACCCACCTTCACAGACTTGTCACCGCAATCCGTGCTGCAGGTGCGACCGTTGGAGTTGTCCTGAATCCTGGGACCCCAGTGGACGCTGCGCTTGAAGTGCTCCCTGAGTTGGATTTGGTGTTGGTCATGAGCGTCAATCCTGGTTTTGGAGGTCAATCGTTCATTCCCACCGTGGAAAAGAAAATCCGTACCCTCAAGGCGGCCATCGATCAACAAGTCGCCGATGGAGGGCGCCCAGTTCAAATTCAAATCGATGGGGGGGTCAAAGCCCATAACATCGCCATGCTGCAATCATGGGGCGTCAGCAACTGTGTTGTTGGCTCTGGTTTGTTCAATGACAAAGCATCGCTCAGTGAAAACCTCGCAGTGATTCATACAGCACTTGAAGGATGAAGAAGGAGTGTGGGCGTCATGCGCATCTTGCTCGTGTCTTTGCTCTACCCTCTGCCAACAAACGCAGCGCGTGGAACCTTCGTGGCCGACCATGCGCTCGCCTTGAAAGAACAAGGGCATGACGTTCGCGTTGTAAACTGCCTTCCAAGGATGCTTCGCTATCAAGAAGCACGCAGATCGACCTTGACCGGGGTTGCCAAGGCACCTCGAACCTTTGAGCACGGTGGCATCAGGGTCTTCGCACCGCGGTACACCGCATTACCCGACCATCCATGGCCGTCCATCACCTCGTTCAGCGTCCGACGAATTGCGGCGTCCGTCGAGCGTTGGCTTGACGACTGGCGACCCGAGTCAATCGTGTGCCACACCCTTTGGCCCGCCGGAATGTTAGCGGAAAAACTCGCCAAGCGATGGGCGATTCCCTGGGCAGCAGTGGTTCACGGATGGGACATTGATGTGGGGCTTGAGCACCCTTCTATCAGCGCAACTATGCGCGGGCTGATCCAATCACCGAACCACCTCATAGCCGTATCCAAGCGTCTTGAACAACGTGTTGTGGACGCTGGGCGGCCGATCAAATCCACATCGATGATTCCTTGCCATGTTGCGGTCGAAGAGGAATGGCTGAGGCCAATGAAGCCATCCAAAAAGCGCTGGCGAAAGTCAAACATCGACATTCTGTTTCCAGCCGACCCGCGAAGACCTGAAAAAAACCATATTTTGGCACTCAGGTGTGGTGAACTCTTGGAGGAGCGAGGGTGGATCGTCGGCGTTACCACCCTCAAGCAACAGCCGAGACCCATTGTGTGGGACCGAATGCTTGTGGCTGATGTCACATTGATCACCTCAAAGCGAGAATCTGGACCCCTTGTCGCCAAGGAATCAATGGTGTGTGGAACACCTGTTGTTGCTGTAAACGTTGGTGATGTTGCCGAATACCTTCCAGAGGCGTGTGTCGTCGACCACCCAACTGCCGAACTGCTCGCCGATGCGTGTGAAGCAGCATTGAGCATGCGTTGGGAGGACGCATTTGAACTGCCTGAACGATTCACTCAACCCTGGGTCATGGCTCAGTGGAACGAAGTGCTGCAAGGCCTTTCGGGGTAAACAAAAACAGCCCAAAACCGACGAAGGCCAACGGCAAAAAGGCCACTAAACCAATGCATGTCGCTAAGGCAAGCCCCAAGGCGGACCCCCATTGATTCAATCGATGGCGGACATACCCTTCCGGACCAGCCATTCTCAACGACAAAAGGAGCATGAAAGCCGCCGTACTGCTTGAAGCAATCGCTGCAGCAAGAATGCCACGTTGATTCGAATAATCGGCCTGCCAGGTGATCAAAGCGCTCCCTACGAGGGCAGCAAACGCGACGACTGCGCCGATGAAGGCGGTGAAATGCCACGGCTTCGAACCGGCCTGTAGGGCTGTGTATGTCGGCGTTGCCAATAGTGTGCAGCACCAACCAAACAACAGAATCATGAACAATTCAACCGCTGATCCATCCAGTGATCCATCGGTGTACTGAGCGGGGAAGGCCAACGGTAGAATCAGCCAAACCACTGCTGCTCCACCGTATAACCCATAGGGCAATAGGGCCAAGCAGAAATCCAGTGAACGGTTCATTTGTTCAGCAAACGCTTCGGGCCGATCTCTTCGCTCTCCTAACAAAGGCAGTAGGGCTGCTCGCATAGCTTGAGGCACCACCAGTCCTGCTAACCATGCAAGTTGGGCAACGTGAAACAAAGCTGCAGCGTCAAGTCCGAGCGCCCCGGTAAGAATGAATTTCTCAATTCGAACAACATAAGGCAGCACTCCAAGGGTGATGGCGAATGGCAGGGCATGCAAGAGGAGCGTCGTGTTGTGTTCCCAAATGGCACCTAAATCGGCGTCGGTCCCGTCCGTGGCGTGGTCCTTCAACAAACGGCTGGACCAGAGCAAGGCGACAATGAAACCAATACAAGCGCCGATGAAAAAGGCCAAAGCAAACATCGTGACAGAGGTTGAGCCAAGCCAGAAAAAGACTGCATATCCCGTAACTGTGACGCTGCGCTCAACAAGTTTCGTTATCGCTTCAAGCCGTGCCTCTCCCGCCACACGGAGTGCTGTTCTTGGTGCATAAGAGGCGATGTGGGCAAGCGCAATACCCGCACACAACAGCAGCAACGGCGCATGGGACCGCCAATTTGAATCAACCATCGGAGTGAGGATGAACGCCACCAAAAGGAACGGGAGGAGAACCATCGCTTGCAACCGATAGATGCGAAGAATGCTTGGCCAAACCCGATGCAATGCTTTCGCACCGTCGCGTACAAGCAGCGTTGGCAGTCCCAAATCAACAATGAGAAATAAGGTTGCAAAGGCATCAAAGGCGATGATAAACAAACCAAAATCTTCAGTGCTCAGTGCGCGTGTCAGCAAAACCTGGCCGAATAAAGCCAGAAACACGGCGATGAGATCTGCACCACCAAGCCACGCAGAATCACGCCCCATATTGGGCTGGCGTGCCTCGGATGGATGTGGTGCCGCGCCCATAGCAATGGCTGGCTGGGCCAGCCCTTGAAGCATCGCTTGTCCGAGCGCAGGTTCAAAGCCATCAACTGACAGGCCAAGATGAGGCGTCAGCATGGTTAGCAGCGAATGGGTCGAGGCAGAGGTGCGTAAGGCGGTTCCTGAAGCGGTGATCGAAGTCGTTGACCTGCACGGGTCCGGAGATCACTTTCATGTGCGTGTTATTTCAGAATCCTTTGATGGGGTTCGTCCATTGCAACGTCAAAAGACCGTGCTTGCCGTCATGAAGCAGCACATCCCACATCCTGTTCACGCGCTTGACCTCAAGTGCATGACCCCCGCCCAAGCCGAAGTGGCTGGCGACACTGCATTCGACCCCCATGGGGGCGGACAAGGCGTACATATTCGCCGAATCAACAAAAACAAGAAGGAGTGAAATGAATGGATTGGACACCTGAAGAATTACAAGCAATCGTCGATGAACACGCACTGGTGTTGTTCATGAAAGGCAACCCGAATCAACCACAGTGTGGCTTTTCGAACCGTGCTGCACAAGTGATGCAACAATTTTCTGAGAAAGTCGGCGAGCCGTTTGCTGCCGTCAACATTCTTTCAGACCCACGTGCCATCCCTTCAGTTTGTGCTTGGTCAGATTTCCCGACCATGCCACAAGTCTTCATCCATGGTGAACTGATTGGCGGATCTGATATCGCTCTTGAAATGCTCCAAGATGGAAGCATGCAAGAAATGTGGGACGAAGGACGAAAGGCCTGATGCCCTTCATGTTCTGAAGTTTTATTGATGCATACTGAGGAGTGATTCTCTTGAGCCGCAGCGGCCTTCCGATGTGGTACCACCCGCTCTACACCGATGGGATTCATCAAGACGCTCGATTTCCACGGGACCGATATGTGCGCGTGCTTGAACGCCTGATACCCTACCGTTCAGCCAAGCAAGAACAGGCCGAAGGGAATCCCTTCATCGAAATCCACACGCCAAAACCCATCAAGCGAGAGCATCTTTTGTTGGCCCATGATGCAGAATATGTCGACCGCTTCCTAGCTGGCACCCTCACCGAGAAGGAAATCAAACGCATCGGGCTGACGCCATGGACTGAAGACATGGTGCAAAGAACCCTGTTGCTGATGGGTGGCGCTTTGGAGGCGACCGAACATGCGGTCCAATTCGGTGGAATTTCAGCGAATATGGCTGGAGGGACGCACCATGCACACCGAAATTTCGGCTCAGGCTATTGCATTTTCAACGACCTTGCCGTCTGCGCGCTTCACGCTTTGCACAACCTCAACGTTCGCAGGGTGGCTGTGCTCGACCTTGATGTCCACCAGGGAGACGGCACAGCAACCACGCTCC
>QQSI01000080.1 GCA_003602645.1 Candidatus Poseidoniales archaeon
AGCAATTGGTACTGGTATGCATGGTCGCTTCCATCCCTTGCTTTTTCGGTTTCTGCACCCAAATTCTTAGCGCAGTCTTCCTCTTGAAGAGCGTATGCAGCCAAATTCACATCGAGCGCGGCAGGAGGGTTCTGGACTTTTGCGTCGATGGTCAATGGCACATCCATGAAGTCTTCACCGGTAAGCGATGGACCCCAGACCCAACCAATGTCTTTCTCGGCCGAATTGGTAAATCCGTCATAAGTTTCGTCAAATGACATCGGGAACAGTGCGAAACCAAACATCAAAACAGCGATGCCAAGCCACAAAAACACATTCCACCGAGACTGTTTCAAAGCCTCTTGGCGTTGCTCGAGCGTCATTGCTTCAAGCGCTTCATCGCGGTCCTCATCTGGCAATGCGATCTCCGGCTGCGCCTCAACCTGCTCTTCTGACATGAATCCCCCGATTCCAAGCGAGCACTTGAAAGGCGCGTTCCATCGTCGGTAATTTATGAGCAGGGAGAGGGGGGGCAATCGCGACAGCGGGTTTTCCACCTCTGATTTGCGCTTGGCCATTCTTTCGAGGGGTCCGCGATTATACAGCACACGGCGCCTGGTCGAAGAAGCCAGGAAGCGGGGGTTGGATCCTTATGTGGCCGATCCAATGAAATTTTCACTGTTTGTGGCTGATGGAAGGATTGATGTCCTTCACAATGGAGAGCCGTTTAATTTCGATGCTGTCATACCACGTATCGGCCATTCCATCACTAAACACGGCGTGGCAGTTCTGCGTCACCTTGAGCAGTTGGGCATTTGGACTGCCAACAGTGGCGGCGGGATTTTACAAAGCAGGGACAAGTTGCACGCATCGCAAATCCTTGCCCGAAATCGGCTCCCTGTCCCAAGGACGACCTATGTCCGTGATATCATCGATGTCGAAACTGCTGTTGATTTCGTCGGGGGCCTTCCGGTTGTCATCAAGGTCACACAAGGCACTCAGGGCCAAGGTGTCTTCCTTCGTCATACCTTACGGGAGGCAAAGAACCTCGTCCAAGGGCTTCTGTTGACAGGGCGTGCGGTTTTGGTCCAAGAATACATTGCAGAATCCCATGGAAAGGACATCCGCGCTCTTGTTGTTGGCGACCGTGTTGTGGCAAGCATGCGCCGGCGTGCCCGCGGCCGAGAATTTCGTTCAAACTATCACCTCAATGGGACGGTTGAAAACGTCGTTCTTGCGCCCGAGTTTGAAGAAGCAGCCTGCCGGGCAGCACGGGTGCTCGGTCTGCATGTTGCCGGTGTGGACCTGCTTGAGTCCAATGATGGACCGCTTGTGTTAGAAGTCAATTCCTCACCAGGGTTGGAAGGCATCGAGAAAGCAAGTGGAGTCAATGTTGCGGGTGAGATTATCGATTATGTGATGTCAGAAACAGAATTTTCAGAGGTTGATCTCGATCAACTGCTCCGAACGGTTCCTGGCGCAGGGGTGCTTTCCCTGCAAATTCGTAACCATCCAAACGTGGTAGGTAAACCACTTGCGAGCTTATTCAAAGCCGGCTCTGAAATTCCAGTCTTTGCCCTGTCGAGAGACAACACGTTGATTTGGAATCCATCCAATGAAATACAGTTACGTTGGGATGACATATTGGTTTGCTACGGCGAACTTACGGCCTTACGGGCATCGCTTCGCCAAGCGATTCTGGACGTCCCGAGCGATGCCTTTAGCCTCGATGAGCCCGAAGAAACCAACGCGTGATTCGGCAGTTTTCAATCACCCATGAGTTGCTTTCCCATCCAAGCGTTCGCGCGATGGTTTGATATGTGGGCGTACTTTACTGAAACTGCTCTTCGGAGCACGGGATGCACACCCGCTTCGGCGGGAGGCGGTGAACGCCAATGGAAAAGCGGAGAACTTACGAGCGGCAACGCAAGGCGCTGAAACCAAGCCAAAGCAGGCTTGTCGCGTCTAGCGTGGATTTGCCACCTCGCCTTGTTCACATGGCTGAGTTGCCTTGGGTGACATGCTACCGTCAAGCATTGCGCGCCGAAAACAAATCTGAAAACACACAGAAATCCTATGTAAGTGGCTTAAGGGCTCTCGTCGAGACGACACTGCCTCACGAGAATGTGCTCGATGAAGCAGCATACAATACCATGACTGTCGAAGCCTTGGCTGAGCGAATGGAGCCCTTGAACGGGCGCTTGGACCGTTGGACTCTTTCTCTTTCGGAGCTTCGACCAACCACATATAACGCTCGTTTAGCAGCAGCGCGTCATCTCCTGAAATGGCTTGGTCATCGCTGGCCCGACCACCTTGTGCGAGCCCGAACTGGACGACGCTTACCCCGTACATTGACTCGCCGTGAAATGTCGATGGTGCTCGAATCCGCGGCCACAAGCGAAGATCCTGTGGCTTCCCTCGTGGTGACGATGATGTTGGATACCGGACTTCGTGTGAGTGAAGTGTGCAACCTCGACATCAACGACATTGATTTGGAAGACGGTTCTGCTCGAGTGTTTGGAGGAAAAGGCGACAAGGATCGCCTGGTCTTGTTTACGCGCCGGACCCTTGAACGAATCCACGCTTGGATTCCAGTGCGAGACTCTCGACTGAAGAACGAAGATTATGCTTTTTTGCTGAACTCTGCAGGTCGTCGCCTGCAACCTCGAGGCGTCCAACGGCTCATGGATCACCTTGCAGCCGATGCTTCTCTGCCTAAAGGAAAACTGACGCCCCACGTACTCCGCCACAATTTTGCGACAGGGCTTTTGGAACGAGGTGCAGATTTAGTCACCATCCAGCGTTTACTTGGTCATTCGAGCATTGCAACGACCCGAGTGTATCTTGAAATTTCAGATCAAACCCTAAGGGAAGTCTATCACCGAGCACAAGCCACGCGTGAAACCCTTGAAGCAGCAGCCGAAGCAAGCGAAACGGTTGAGGTCGTCGAAGAAAACACACCATCAACCAGCGCGTTTGGCGTAGACTGATCACGTTCGTTTCGCCTTTCTTTTTGCGATAAAAGCCGGACCAGCCCACGCTCTTTTGGGAACGACGTCCTGACCTGAGTGGCCTTCAAGCGGGCAGAATTTACCGGAGCGACAGCGAGAACAATTCCCCTTTGGAGGGACTTCAACGGCTTTTCGTAAACGGCCGTACTTTCTCCTTGGCATTGCTGGGTTGTGAATCACGACGGCTTTCAAGCATAGCGATGCTTGGCGGGTGTGGATCTCACTTTTTCTTGAACCAAGGCATGTCGCGCACGCTTCGTGGAACTTTGAGAGTGTTTCCCTTTCGTCCGTCGTTGGATTTCTTAGAAGGCACGGTCATGTTGGGGGCGTCCTTTGCTTTGGCGACCGTCTTCTTGGCCACTGTCTTGGCCTTGCTCGCCGTGCTTTTCGCCTTACTTTTGGCCTTTGTTGCGGTCTTCTTTGTAGCTGTCGTGGCTTTCTTCGCCGTCTTTTTAGCAGCAGCAGTTGCCTTCTTTGCTGATGTTTTCGATGCTGTTTTTGCCTTTGTAGCCTTAGCCTTTGCCGCTCCAGTCACTTTGTCAGCGGCCTTAGCAGCAGCGCTGATTTTCTTAGCAACAGCAGCGCTGACTCCGGCGTCTTCGATTTTCTTTGCGCCGGCGCTTGCCAACTTCCCAACGGTGTCAATTTTTGCTGAAACGAGCTTCTTTGCAGTGGCAGCACCAACGCCAGGAAGTGCAGTTAATGCGTCAATCTTTGAGGAACCCTTCTTGGCAGCCATAGTCTCACTTGCTACCCCATGCAAGGCGACGCTCTTCAATACTTCTCCCTCAATCGAATCATATCACCGTTGCATTGATGGGTCACTCGGTGAACCGACGAAATAAGAGGACGGGGAATGATGCACGAAACAACAAGGGTGTTCGCTCAGGTTCTACGCGCTGACGCACACCACAAAGTCGAACTCGACTCGCACCATTTGCGCCCGAAAGGATTCACACTCCCAAGCAACACAGTCTATCTTGGAGATGTGGCCATTGCACTCCTAGCCAACCTCACACAACCGGAAACACCTCATTTTTCGAAGCCTCCAAAATTCAACGAGCAACGGTGGACAATGAACACAACGAGTGGGACCCTCAGCGTCAGAATTCTATCGGATTCGTACTGGGGTTTTGGGTTGTTTAATTCGGGCTATCTGAACATGATTGAATTGACAGGGCCGTTCCGTGATCGCATGCGCGTGCTGTTTGATCTCAGTGCCTCACTTGGCCACAATCCATGGGAGTTCAAACATCGTAGGTCGGCAACTAAATGGCTGAACAAGCACCATCATGGTTCAACCCTTGACGCCAATGAATCATCATGGAGAGAAAGCATTTCGTCAGCTCGCACCTCCTTTCAAGCATCGATTGAAATGATTCAACAGCGATCTGTTGAAGTGGCGAAACGCATGAAAGAACATGACGGCAGTGAGGGATGGATTTTCGAAAAGGCCCAAGCGTCCTTTGCAGCAGCAGAATTCGATTTGGGGATCGCTCGGAATGCCCTTGCAGACGACAACGCCCCCGGCCTTGAGCGTGCGCTCGCCCGCGCTGAAGCATCATTGATTGAAGCAGATCCATCAACAGAACTTCTCAGTTCAGACCATCAAGCATCAATGCCCGATGGAATGAATTTGAGAACCCAATCAAGTGAACACCCAGTTCCGCTAGACGAACTGGAAATAGTAGATCTCACGGTTCAGAGCGAAGAAGAAGAGTGATTTCTCCATGTTTCGTCGCCGCGTCGCGTTGATAAAGGGGAGGCATCTCGCAGAGAGTGGTTCACATGGCTTCTAAGAAGAAATCCGACGGCAGCGGAATTCAGCAGGCAGCAGGTCTTATCCGATACTTCGATGAAGAATCTGAAGACGCATGGAAGATTACTCCAGGCCAAGTGTACTTTGCATGCATCGCCCTTGGTGCGTTCTTTTACCTTGTCAACCAAGGCGTCGTTGGCGCAATTCTCGACCTCTTCTGAGCCATTTATCCGCTCAAAGAGGCTGAATCATCACGATTCTGTGTTCTTTGATTGCCATGCATTTTGCAACTTTCATAGCCGTTTCCATATCCGTTGTTGCACCGATGACCTTCTCGCCGTCTGATTCGTGTAAAATGAGTTTGTGAGTGAGGTTGTGAAGAATGCCTTCTTCGATGCGTTCGAAGACCCAATGTTCATTTTCGATGCGAACCATTGCGGGGATCTCCACCAAAGGCCCCATTGCTTCACCGATGCGCTCGGTTCTCGTTTTGAGGCCACGTAGATCCCTCAAAGGGCTCCAACTGCGTCGCCTCACGTGCGTCTTCACTCGTTTGTTCTGCTCAACGCCTTCTCTAAATGCTCGTGCCATTTTGGGTCCCATCCCATGAAATCCGCAGATTTCAGTCTGGAGGCTTCCTGATTTGCTAATAAGAAGCGCGACGATGGATGGCGCCAATGTGCCGGTTTTACGAGGTGTGTAGTTGCGCTGATGGTTTGTGGATGAGCATTCCCACATGGGCGACAGCTAGGACCGGCAACGCAGCGAATAGAGACACTAAGGGGCTATTGCTTGTGAAGAGCGGGAGGGCCAGGGCAGCAACAGTAAGCGCCACCATCGGAACCGTCACGAACGCAACTGATGGCGATGCGACATCTCGCTCAACCATCCATGGCACAACCGTACTCCAGGCAAGACCTATCCATACGCCTGCGATCAAAAAAGCACCAAACGGTGTCAAGGACATCACTAACATTGGCGTAAGCAATCCCATGATTCGCAACCACCAAGTTTCAGGGCGAGGGGCAGCATCGAAACCGAGTGTTGGCATGAATTGAACCAAAAGCATCGACCCTAACACTCCGGTGCATAACCAAAAACCGAGTAATGCGGCACCTCGACCGTTTGAGAAAAGGGAGGAATGATTGAGCAAGAGCGATGCACTTACCGTCATGAGAATTGCCACCGTGACAAAGGTTGCAATCAAAGCGATGCTTCGTCCGTCTCCATGCAGTAAACGGCTTTCAATTCGACGTGACGGATACAATACAGATACGAGGGCTACGACAGCATGAATCATCATGAGCAGGGCCATTGCATTGGTAGGTTCTGAAAGATCAGCCATCCAAGCGACCCATGGCAGAGGTTGGGTTGCGAGCCAGACCAAACTCAATCCAACCAGTGCAAGACATTTGATTGATGCCTTCCTGCCCAAGGCGTCGAAGTCCACTTCGATGCTGTAGACGCTTGATGCAGCAAACAATTCGCCCCCAAACATCACCAGCAATGAAAACAGCAGCGGTAGAAGTGCGTTTGAAAGCGGGGGCGCATCAATTGTGCCTTGCATGGGCAAGGGTTCGCTTGAAGTGTAAGCTTGCTCGGGAAACAGCACCATGATTCCTAAGAGCAAACACAGGGCGCAGAACATCATCATGCGCTGTTGAACAACACGGCTGGCTTCATTGCTCATTGCCTTCACACTTGGCAAATGGACCGAGCAAACGGCAAATGTAGTTGTGGCAAAGGCGGCAAATTCGATGCCTCCTTGACCGGCTAGACCGAGGCTCAATCGCTCGGAAAGAGTCGCTCCTTCTGGAAGGTATTGAAGCACATCCATGTGGGTGGAATCCATGGTCAAAATGGAAGTGAACCGATGGATAAACATCCCTGCAAACAACGCTGGAGGCGTCCAATTAATGATGTGCGAGAGAACCTTTTTTCCAGAATTCGCATCATTATGTCCTTCTTTTTCGAAAAAGCCGATGATGAGCCAAGCACACAACAGAAGTGCAACAAGAGGGAAAAGCCATGGCATGGTGTCTCCCAACATGATTCACACCACGCGCACTCACCCCTTGAGCATGGCGGAAGCAACATAGTGAGGCGGCCGAACCCCGATGCATGGCGCGAGGGGAATGGCAAGAGCAAGACCTTCTTGCCGAAGCAAAGGGAACGCCACTCGCAAATCTTGCTGCGAACTTGGGTTTAGATGTCGATGCTTGGCTTCAATACGCCACAGCAACTCTACCTGAAACGTTTAGGATTACACCAAACCGCTACGACCAGGAGTGGACACAAGAGATCTTGCGTTCAATTGGTGGCAAACCGTTGTCATGGGCAGAGAATGATTTTGCTTGGCAGATGCCATTTGGCCGAGGGCAAGCTCCCGAAGGACGTGCTAAACACATCATGGCCCTGCTTCACGAGTCGGGGCGAATCACTCGGCAAGAAGCCGCAAGCATGCTCCCCGTTCTCGTGCTCAACCCAACCTCTGGTGAACTGGTGCTTGACATGTGTGCAGCCCCTGGCTCCAAAGCAACGCAGATTGCAGAAGCCATTCATCCAGAAGGCGTGGTTGTCGCCAACGAACCGGCCTCTGGGCGCGTCAACATGCTTGTCTCAAATCGCGGGCGACTCGCCATCTCAAACATGCTCATCAATCAGCAGGATGGCCGGCATTTGGGCCGAATCCCACCGCCAGGGTACGATGGAATTGTCGCTGATGTCCCCTGCACAGGCTCAGCGACGTCTCGGAAAAATCGCAACGTGTGGTGGAAGTGGAGCCCTAGAGACGGTCGAAGTCTGTTCAATCTTCAAGTTGAAATCGCATTTAGGGGTGCGAATTTGCTCAGACCTGGTCGCAAACTTGTCTATTCGACATGCAGCATGGACCCTTGTGAGAACGAGGCAGTGGTAGCGGAACTCCTGCGGCGCGCACCATGGTTGGAATTGGTTCCGATCGATCGCGAAAACCTGGGGGACCTCACACTCCATCCAGGCCTGAAGACATGGGATATTCTCGACCAAGAGGGCAATGCATACCCGCAAATGGAAGCGAAAAGTGCACCAGCAATTCACCCTTCTCACCTTTCGCCGAGCCACAGAACGCTGCTAAGTGAAGCCATGGACATCGAATTGGATGCTCAATTGGAGGCTGAGATTGAGGCAAACCTCCCCCACTGTGTGCGCCTGTATCATCACGACAACGACACGGGTGGCTTCTTCGTCGCTCAATTGCGGCACAAACCAGAAGCAACACCACAAAATGTCGCCCGCACGTTTGTTCCAAAAAGGTACCAAAACCCAGATTCGGGGTGGGTGCCATTAGTGCTTGATCAACCTCACCCTAACCGCCATTCAATTTTCCCTGCCCCAACCGAAATCATCGAAGAAGTTCAGCAACGTTACGGCATTAACGACAGCGATTGGTCGTGGTGGCACAGAGGAAAACGCCTCAACATCGCCCCAAAACTTGTCGAGGAGCGAATCTTTGATCAACAGTGCCCCAACAAACGCGGAAACCTTTGGCCCGCAGGTACCTTTCACCCGCTCAAATTGATTCATGTCGGCCTTCCTGCTTTTACACAGAAAAGAAAAATTTGGCGTTCTCGCCAAGAATCTGTTCCAGCACTCCGAAGTCTCATGACCGCACCAATGCATGAACTTGCCCCGGACACATTACGCCGCATGCTCCAAGGATGGGCACCTCTCATGGAAGAGTACACCAACGAGTTCGGCCCTCTTGAAGAAGTTGGACCGGTCTTGATGTCCTGCACGCTGCCGTGTGGGCAAGCCTATGTTTCGGGATGGGTTGGTGCGAGATTGACTTTGATGATCGATCGAATTGGCAGGAATGTGTTGAGGATGAAACTCGATATGCCGCCAGAACCCGCAGAGGAAGAGTGAGGTGAATCCATGCGTGCAATGATGATCTTGGTAATCGGAGTATTGCTGCTTGGCACACTCATTGCGCCTTTTTCAGAGGCGGCTTCAGTGGAACAAACAGGTATCACAAAAGCAATTCCTGAGGCACAACTTCCATCGGTATTGCTGGTTGAATCCTTCCTCAATCCGCAAGCAGAGCGAGTCGGCGAGTCTGCTGAGGGGATTCACCTCACATGGTGGCCATGGAGCGATGAAACTGGTTCAAATTGGCCTGATGATGACGCTAAAGCAAGAATCGGACAACTTGGATTAAGCGGTGAAGCCGGCACACTGTACAACGGGCAAATCGACTTGCAAACGGCCAATGCTATGAAATTTCAAACTCTTTTGATTGAGTTGGAAGGCACGATTGAACTGGTCCGCGAGGAAACCGGCGATGTTTCGCTTTCAATCGCAGTTGAGTTGACGCCCTTGGTGAACCTCAGCGACTCTACAATCGTCTCCATTTTCATCAGTGAAGATCGCTCAATGGACCATCACGGGCGAGTTACGGAGCATTTGATCCGCGACATGATGCCACAGGTCGGTTTTTCCGTCGACGCCAACAACACCACAAAGACAACTTGGAAAGTTCCTTCAGCCCATTTGGCTGCTGCAGGCATTGATTTCGAAGAACAACCACATGGTTGGCACATCACTTTCGCCTTCTTTGGCGATCTTGAAGGGGGTGAAGAAAACCGGTTGCTTGGCTTGTATCACACCGCAGCTCCTACCTCATGGGACTCAACCACACCTTCAGATTTCTTCGTCCCTCTGTTCTTGCTTTTGCTTTGTGCAGTTGTCGCCTCTGGCGCTGTCATGGGCTCGTTCAAACGCGAAAAAGGCATGCCAAAAATCGACGCACAGTGGACATCAAATGAACCGCCTTCGATTCAATTCCGCATCCTTGCTGGAACGCAACCTCTCTCGCTCACCGGGTGCACAACCGTCGACCCGTGGGCCATTCGAGGTGGATTTAAACGGGTCAATATTCCGGCGGGCCGCTCTCATGAATTCGCAATTCGATTCAAGCAAGCTGAGGCCGAAGATTGCCATATTTCGCTGAGCGTAGAGGTTGAGGAATTGGGTGCTTGGACTCAATACCTGCGTCTTGCATCGCCCCATGAAGCGCTCCGAAGCGTTGAAGTTGGTGAACACGAACCAAGCAGTGGTGAAGATGCATGAACCTCGATGACACCGACCGCGCCATCCTCGAGGTCTTGCTCGAAGACGCCCGAACAAGCCAGAGAGCGCTTGCCAGAAAGGTAGGAATCGCACAAGGTACGGTGTTGAATCGCCTCCGCAGACTTGAAGATCTTGGCGTCATCAAAGGATACAGTGTTATGCTTGATCCAAGCGCTTTGGGCTGGTCAATGACCATCATGGCAGGGCTTCGAATCGTCAAGGGGC
>QQSI01000081.1 GCA_003602645.1 Candidatus Poseidoniales archaeon
GAGATGGCCGAGCCCAGTTCCATGAACGACGATGGCTTGAACCCCGCTTTGAACAACAGCTTCAATGTGTTCAGCATGCAACCATGGTCCTGCCGAAAATTGGGCGATACGAACTCCGATCTCATAAGCGTCAGGGCGTTCTGTTGTTGGCCGGTGGGTTTCGCTTGCTAACACATCGCTGTAACGTGCATTGAGGGTATGGGTAAGGGTGCCATTGTCAATGTGAACCTGACCCAGTTGCTCACAATTCACCGGATGGAATGCATCTCTTCTGGATGAGTGCATTTTTCTCGCCCCAGTGCCGGGAAGCACCGCACATGAACCATCATGTGGGCCCGCATGCATCACAACGACGGTTGAATCTCCAATCGTGCCAGTGGGTTTGGGTGCGTTTGCAGCCCAGTGGACCGCACAGAGAAGGTTTTCAGCGGCGTCGGACGATCCACGGTCAGAGGAACGTTGAGAGCCGACAAAGGCGATGGTGCCCGGTGATTTTCCTCCACGGCCGGCCCAGGCTAAGCCCACAGCAGCCGAAGTGATGTGGAGCGTGTCGGTCCCGTGGGTGACCACAACGCCATCACATCCGTCATCAAAGGCTTTCTTCGAGGCTTGGACAATGGCATTCCAGTGTTGTGGTCGGATGTCGTCGCTGAACATGTTGCCCAACTTTACGGCTTCAATTTGAGCGATTGTTGCAAGTTCAGGGAGGCTTGCCACCAGTTCTTCAGGCTCAAACCGAGCGATGACGGCCCCGGTGGCGTAATCCACTTTCGAAGCGATTGTACCCCCGGTGTGAAGGATTCGAATTCGAGGAAGGTCCGTTGAGGATTCAATGCCCTCTTGCTGGGTTGCTGGCGTGGGATTATGTTCTCCAATGATGCTCACCGAGCGGATCGATTCAAGCGGGTAACTTGCATTGTAACCATTCGCCAGTTTGAGTGTGATGTGGGCGCGTGCCGCCGGATGAAGGACGATGCCTTCGAGGATAGTCTTCCCATTGTGGCTTTCAACCTCGAGGTTCACCCTTTGGCCTGGGCTTGGAACATCAACCATGAATCTCCCAGCGGCCGAGAGCACATCAAGGGTTCGCAAATCGCCTTCCCAGTAAACCGTTTGTCGAGCACTCGCGCAATCAACAGGATTGTTTTGGTGCCGGGAGCGGGGCTTGAACCCGCGACCTTCGGATGTCTCAGACACCACAAGGGGTTTGCACGTCATACGATTGCCTTGAAGGCTGCCCTATGAGTCCGACGCGCCACCAACTACGCCACCCCGGCTTGGTTCCCCCGTGCCGCCTTCCCCCTTTGAAGCATACGGCCGTTTCTTTATGGCTGTTCGACCGTAGCCTTCATTCACTTCACGCCACAGGACGGTCTATGGTGGACATCAACACTGCAATGGCCGCAGCCTCTGCAGAACAAAAGCGAAGGTCCTCTGATGGCAATCAGGAGCGTAAAAAAAGACGCACTGGGAAGGACATGGGCATCGAGGCGTTCGATCCGGTGACCTATGTGGCCAAAGAACGAGCGGACACGGCATCCATGTGGCTGGTCTTCACATTCTCAACCATCGTTACCTTGCTGATGCGGTACGTCTTGATGCCGACAACCGACCAAGAAAAATCGGATATTTTGTACCTCTTGCCATTGGCTCTCATCGTGTTGATTCCACAAGTCCACCGTATGGTTATGCCTGAGAGGTTCATGGAACACTACACGAAGGGCACCTGGTTCAAATCTGGTTTCCTGCACATGTTCACATTCCTCGCGCTCTCATTCATGCTTGTTAATCCACCACTGGGCGATGTGGTGGCTCCACAACTTGCCAGCCAATGGACCATTGTTACTGATGATGGAGACTCCCTTGTGTACGCTGACGACAATGGAAAGGATGGCGTGATTACCTGGACCGTCCCACGCGATGCTTCGCTACAAGGTGAAGTCTGGCTGCTGTTCGGGCTTGCCGACAATGTTAATTCGGACGGAGCTACGGTGACGGTTGAGTTGAACAACAACAACGTCGACAACCTCGAACTTCCGTCGAACGATTCATTCTGGGACACAAATGAAGTTCGTATTCAAGAAGGCCGCACGGCAAACAATCGTTCAGCACCAAACTTGCTCCCCCATGGGGACAGCGATCAACCCTTTGCAATCCTTCTTTCAGGGACCGGATTGAACGTAGGTGTGCACGACATTACTGTCCTCATCTCCGAGGATGGAGACCCTTGGGTCAACACACGCGAATACAAATGGTCCCTTCGGGTTGTTGAAGAATTGCCCGAAAGCGACGCCTCATGAAAGCATGTCACCATGCGCTAGCATGATGGTCGACAGCAACTTTGAGATTCGGTGCACATCGTATTGTTCACGGGTTCTCCTAGCGATAGAATGGCGTCTAATTGCCCGAATGAAGGGGGCTGCGGGCGTCCAACAAAGAGCGTCTAGCAGGTGTGATGTGGCGGTGGTCATGGTGCTGGGTGGTATGCACCTACCCTGTTCTTTTCATCCACCCATTCACTGAAAGTGAAAGTGAAATCAACGAAGGTGAGTGACCAGCCGTGCTGTCAAGGCATCGAGTTGGATTTGCTCTCCGCCACCTTCGACCAACCTGTATTCAACTTCAGCCATCCACTCTGTGATGTCCAATTTTGCATCTTCGTTGAGGAAATCAGCGGTGTACAACTCGCGATGCAATTGATTGACAAAGTCGGTACCTGCTAGGCCATAACGATCGAGCAGTTCACGCAACCTTCGACGTGCAGCATGAAACCCGTCATCCCTGCACGCCATCAGGTACTGGTGGAGCGCTTCAGGTGGGGCGGTTGCAGACGTTTCATAGATGAGGTCGCGTGTGATGTGCATGTTGATTGCTGCGGAAACTTGCAATGCAGTCAGTGCCTTTCGAAGATCGCCTTGTGAAATTCGGGTTAAGGCATCCCCTGCATCTTCCTCGAGCGTGACGCCTTCAAGTTCTGCGACATGGTGGACTTGAGCGTTGACATCGGCGTCTGAGAGGGGCCGAAAGCGAAACACTGCGCACCGGGATTGAATCGGCTCAATAATTTTCGATGAGTAATTGCACGAGAGGATGAATCTGCATGTCTCTGCGTACTGCTCCATTATTCTTCGCAACGCACCTTGAGCATCGTTGGTAAGAGCATCAGCCTCATCTAAGAAAATAATTTTGAATTGAGCACCACCGTATGGCGATGTGCGCGCAAATTGCTTGACTTTGGTTCGAATGCTCTCTAGTTTTCGTTCATCGGAGGCGTTCATTTCAAGCAGATTCCGTCGGTACTCTTCACCGAACACATCCTTTGTCAATGCCATAGCAGCTGTTGTTTTACCCGTTCCTGGCGGTCCGGCGAATAAAAGGTGAGGGAATTCCTTCTTATCGGAATACACAGAGAGGCGTTCTACAACGGCGTGTTGGCCGCGAATTTCGCTCACCGCTTGTGGGCGATGACGCTCAACCCAAAGTTCGCTCATGGCTTGCTCTTGATGGCGAGCGCCCTTCAACATTCGCACGGTTCAGAACGGCTTTAACCCACCCAAAAAACAGAGAAATTCCTCCGTTTCAAAACGCCCTTTGGATGGCGTTGAAGCGAAAAGACAGTATATGGAGCAGTTCGTCACCGGAGTGAGTCCCATGCCTAGCGCGTCCGAACCCCGTCGAACCCCTACCGTCATCATGCTCGTGATGATGTTCCTTATCGCAGATATGTTCGTTCCACAAGCGGTCCCAGAATGGCGGGAACTTGACGAGCAGCCTGTCGTTTTCAGCGTCACAACCTCCCACGCTCCAACCTACGACACCGTCATTTCTGATACAAATCCAAACACCGTTGGCAACCAATCCGACCAAGGAGGAGTCGGTATTTCTGAATTCGGGCAAGAGAGTCGTCTCCTTTTCACATTCCCGATGAACCTCACTTCCTCATCTTCGATTCAATCGGCTACGCTTGATCTGGAATGCACAACTGATTCAATCTCGGCATCTCAAATTAATGTCTACACCGCTCATGCCACAGCCTGGAACGATTCTGAGGCAACATGGATGCAAAGTGACAGCAACCTTCCTTGGGATGCTCAAGGTGCTGACGGTGCAAGCGATCGTGGCGCATGGGAACCACCGTTCCGAGCTTCTGCAAATGGAACTTTTAGTTTGAACGTTACAGCCCACGCCCAGGAGGCAGCAGCCTCAAACAACAGTGAACTCAACATCTTAGTTTCTGGAAATGGCGCCCTTTACACCTGCGAATTGCTTGAAAGTCAAGCGGTCAACAACCGCCCATCCCTGACCGTGGTCTCCAGCACAACACCAGCCGGAAACGGCGGTTCAATGTCATCAGTCTTTGCTGAAGACGGTCAATCATTGATGACCGATGATTTCATCCTCACCGCTGACCGAGCCCCGATGATTGCCTACGCTTCACTGGTTGGTCAAGCCGTTGAATACCAATTTTCACTTGAACCAAATTTCAAGACTGAGCTGGATCTTGAGTGGCACTACTCATCACTTTGGAATTCATTCACCACAACGGGTGCTTCGGGAAGCTATCAAATCCCTTCCGGAGAGCAATTTGACAACGGTTCAGAAGTGCATTACCGGTACAGGAGCATGGACTCGACAGGAACCCTCAGTGCATGGACCGACGAATCCTTCCTGCTTCCTGCTCACGATGTCACCGACAATGGGGACAACACGGCCAGTCTCAGCGTTGACGTTGATGACCTTGGCCTTCCCATCGATTTCATCGAAGACACCTATGCGAACCAATTGAGCCGCAACACCAAGTATGGTTCCTCGTCAACCATGGTTGCAACCCTCACCTCCAACAAGGAATCACTGATTCACTTCCGCATGGACCTCAGCCTGCTTGGGTTGCCAGCAAACGCCACCATCATCGACGCCAATGTGGAATTACAACGCCAATCAGCAAGCGGCTCCACAATGCTCTCGATGCACGAAATGGAATCAAATGTCTGGATTGAAGACGAAGTGACTTGGAACCGCGGCTCGAACGGAAACAACTGGGACGACGGCGGCCGTGAATACAGCTCAACTGCAACAGACACCGGTCTCAATGGTTCACAGACTGCCTCACGATTCGAGTTTAGCTTCACTGAAAGCCTTCAACAATGGATTGAATCTTCAACAAACGATCCTGCTGATTACCTCATTGTGGCTCGTGGTGAAAACGGAGCGTATTCCTCCACCGGCACCGTGTCAACAACATTCCATACTTCCGAAGCCTCGATCGAAGCAGATCAGCCATCCGTGGAGATCACATATGCTTGGGGTACAGGGACGACATTGCCGAGTGTGAGTCTGACGGCACCTGCTCAAGGTGAAGCGGTCTGGAACCAATCAGGGCACAATTTCACAGCCAATGCAACGCCTTCAATTGAATGGGATGGGACAGCATCTGCTTCCTACGACATCGCTTTCCAAATGGCAACTGATGAGCAGTTCCGAGACCGAGTATGGGACGTGGAAACATCATCAAGTTCGGCATTTGCTTCCAGCGACGGCATCATCAACATGACCGGAACTGATGCACTCGATGTTGGGAACATGTACTTCTGGCGTATGGCTCACCTCGATTCTGATGGACGATACGGTGGTTGGACCACTTCGAATTTCCTTGTGAGTTCAGCAGAATCAACTTGGCTCGGTGGTGATCGATATGAATTCCGCATGAGCAATGGTAACGGAACTGCGGACGGGCTTTACCCAGCATGCATGGACACATTCATCGACAGTGGAACGCCAAACCAAAATTACGATGATGAATCAAAACTTCTTGTGTCATACAACACCTATCCATTCGAAACCATGGCCCTCATGAGTTGCGATTTGAAATCGAATCTTTTGCCCGCAGGGTATGCCGTTGAATCGGCCAACCTCGAGTTTACTTTGGGAAGCAACCCCTTCAATGCACCAACCCTTGCGGTTTGGGAAAACACACAAAACAACTGGACTGCAGATGGAGCCACTTGGACCACATACGACGGCGTTAACAACTGGGGTATGGCAGGAGCGAAAGGGACAGAGCGAGGCTCTTTGCTTGATTCTGTAAGCCTAGGGACCACCTACAGCTCGGGATCAACGGTCGAATGGAACGTCACCTTGGGTGTTCAAAACGCCATGAGGGAGAACCGCAGCGTGAATTTCATGTTGGGGATTCTCGGTGTTGGATCTGGGCAAACGAGAGACGTGCAATTGTACCCTGGAAGTGGAGCAGTTTCCACTCGACCAGAACTTACCTTCGTCTATGTGCCAGGTTCTAACGCTGTACCAAACGACCCATCACCTGTGTTGCCATTGAATGGCTCATGGTCGATCGGTTCTGGTGTAGATTTGACTCCACTTGATCAACCAACGCTTGAATGGAACTTCAACAGCAACCTCAGCATAGGCGGCTACGCTGTCCAACTTGATACGACCTCCACCTTTGATTCGTCCGACCTTCAAGTGTTCACCTCGTGGAACGACGCAGGCTTTGACCTTGCAAACAACACCTACACGCCAGCAACAGGGCTCGACGAGGGCACAACATGGCATTGGCGAGTTCGTGCAATCTCCAGCACCAACCAAATCGGAAATTGGTCCAACAGTTTCCACTTCTTGTTGCCTGACCTCACCACATGGCAAACCTGCCAAGATGGTTCTTGCGCTGCAGTTGAGTTGCACCACCGTGAAGCCATGCCTGCGCTCAATCTCCCTCATTTCGAAGACACTTATGTCTACGAAGCAGGAGCAGGTTCGAGTTCAACTCATGACGATGAGACTCAGATGAAAGTAGGTGCGATTGGATTCAATCGACAAGCAGTATCCCTCATTCGAATTCCGTTGAATGCAGTGCCACAACCTGCTAACGCTCGTGTAACCGATGCAGGTTTGAACTTGTATTCTGAATTTGGATCCTCAACAGGCGAACCGCTTGCTGTGCGACCTGTGCTTCAAAATTGGAACGGCGATGCGAACGATACGACCTATGACGGCACCAACAACTGGTCTGCCGTTGGCGGCCGAGACATTGGCGTTGATGCCGGCCCATATGTCGACCTGCAAACATCGGTCAG
>QQSI01000009.1 GCA_003602645.1 Candidatus Poseidoniales archaeon
TTTGTGGTGAAGTTGGTGTATGTGGTTCGACTGGCGTCCCCTCGAAGCTTGAACTCAGCGGAGGTCACCTCGGCGCCGAATGGAATCGACAAGTCTCCGGCGCTTCCGTTTCCACTGCCGGAAAAGGTGTGCGTATAGGAAGTGGTACCGTTTTGAAACTGTGTCTCAGTGGTCGCTCCAGCGGCGATAGGAGCCATCAGCGAAGTGAGGAAAATAAGGGTAAGAAAGATTGCTTTTCGCATGAAAATCACCGTGTGTCCCTCAATGGGCCTTCGGCCCACCGAAGCCAAAGCATTTCAACTTCTCCCCGGACCGTCACATCGACAAAATCGACGCGTCACCGATGACTGTTCTCACAAGGCTATCGAAGATTATATTCGATTTGTGGGGTCTTGGTTTGACTGTCAATGATTGCTCTTGTGAAAGGAAGCCTCAAGAAGTTGTTCGGATTCTTGCCAAACGGGGCGAAGCATGGTTACCGGTTTGATTTCTAAATGGTGGGCCGGCCAACACGGTAGGCAACTCGGGTATGCAGCGACCGCCTCGGGGGCAACCGGACTGTTGTTTCTCATCGCCATCACCCATCTTTTGTTTTTGCAAAGCGACCCCTCTTGGAAAGACTACACAGGGCATGCTATTGGTCTTGCAGCGGTATCAAGCGTCCTCTTTTTGATCATCCTACCGGAATTTCTTACGCTCCGCGGCCATGCATTGTTGCTCGAGGAATTGAAAGAACTCGACTCCACTTCAGAAATTCGTCGAAGAAAGGCAGAAGGAAACGAATCCGCTGACGCGCTGGGTGCTGGCCACGCAGCCTCATGGACGGCATTCCTTGAAAGCAAGGGACTCCGACGGTGAGGCAGAGGGGAACACGTTTGTCGAACCACGTACCGCATGACCCATTGTATTCTCTTCTTAGAGAAATGGTCCTTGCCGCCGGTATGATTGGTATCTTGGTGCTGGGTCTTTACGCTCACACTGGTTCAATGCCGCCTTTGGTTGTCGTTGAATCCTCCTCAATGATTCATGAAGAAAACGGTGAGGTTGGTAGCATTGATGCAGGGGATTTGGTCCTTGTACATCGTCAACCGATGGAGACCGTAATCACCTTTGCCGAAGCATCGAATCCATCCCACCCCAATTTCGGCTATGAACAGCATGGTATGGCGGGCGATGTCATCATTTACGACAAAAATGGTGAAGGCGGCACACCTATTATCCATCGAGCAATCCTTGAGGTCGTTGCTCATACCACTCAAACGCCCAACAGAAGTGTGGCCCCAGATGCTCCATCAAATGAGCACTGCCCTGATGGCGGTAGCTTTGATGATGCTCTTTTGGATCAAGATGGCCAAATCGGTACCTGCATCATGACTTGGAATGTACCGGGTACAAATGTTGTCAATGCAACAACCATCTCTCTTTCTTTCGATGGGGATGAAGCCGGTTATTACGACTGCAAACGCCTCGCACACGCCAACGTCGAGCCTTATCTTGTCGTATGGAATTGGACGCCTTCCCAAGAAGGGATGTTAACTCTGGGCGATAACAACCACTGTTCGGTCGACCAAGGATCAAGCGCAGTGAACGGGTCAGTCGGCGTTCATAGCGCCTCAGGCGTGGTCAAACCAGTTCGTGATTCATGGCTCATCGGCGTCGCTGGTGGAGAATTACCTTGGTTGGGTACGGTAAAACTCGCACTCAACACGGCCCCGGGTTCGCCGGGCACCGTTTACGTTCCGAATTCATCCTATCTTGCTTTATTCGTGCTTGTGACCGCAGTTCTTGCCGCACCGCTTGTGCTGGAACCAGTTCTCAGACGGCTTGTCGTTGGGGCGCCAGAATTGAAATTGGCTGAAGATGAGTTAGAAGAGGAATAATCAGTGGCTGAGTGCCTCATCCAAATCCAATTCGCCTCGAGCCACGGCCAGCGCCATATCTGCCGAGATGGTTTTCCGGCCATTGCTTCGTTTCCGGCTTTGGCGTTGAATTTCCTTCAGTTGCCCCTCGCTTGGTGTAATGTTTCGTTGCTCCCAAACCCTCTGGCCCCGAATCATTGCAATTCGAACGGCGGAAATGACGTGATTATGGCGCAGCAATCCTCTTGATGTTCTCGTTTCGTCAACCTGTTCAATCAGTAGATTTGCTGCAATGCATTCGTTGATGATCTGGTCGCGCAAGAGCGGCGCTCCATCGCCAATCCGAACCCTACTTTGTTGATGCCTGACCGCTGATTTGATTGTTTTAATGTGTGCAGTCACCTTGTCAATTGATTCCAATTGAGACATACCCAAGACGACACCATCCCCCATCCATGCAATGCCAGGGCGAGGACCGGGGTCAATACCAAACGTCAATTCATGAATTTGGTGGACACCTCGTAAATGAAGCAATGCTCTTTGGATGGCTCCGTCGATGTCTTCTAAAGATGCGGCCACAGGCCAACCTTGGTCCTCTCGGCCCACAATTTCCACATCGCTTGACATCCATACGGTTTCTGCGTGGGAAAGAGGTGCGTCATGGTCGAGCAAATCGAACTTGATGTTTTGCCCCTTGAGCGCCTGCATCAATCTGAACGCCAATCGGAAGTCCATGGTTCGCACTGCAAGCCTTGTCACGGGCGGTATTCATCCGGGGAGGTTGAAGGAAGTTTGTATGGCTCGCCTCGTTTCCTCAGGGTTCAATTTGGAATGATCTTCGGGCCCTCAGCCGAAGTTATCAAGAACGATTGACATGGATGAACATCTGTGTCAAGCCAATATGAGCGAGAGTTGCGCCAAGTTCTTGCCGGGGTCCCCTCGGGTGTTGAAGGCGTCATTCGTTCATGCAGTCCAATTGAAAAAGAGCGGATGAGGCTGGTTCTCAATCGACCATTTTTGGTTGTGCGTGCCGCAGGTTCTGGTATGGAAGGTACGGGTGACCTCCTTGCTTTGCGCGGCGATTTATGTTTCCCAATCGAGGTCAAAAGCACGAAGGCGGACAAGTTGTACCTCTCGGGCCGCACAAAAGATCAGTACGATGCGATGGTGAGTGAAGGTGAGCGATGCCACCTCATGCCACTCTACGCCCACCGGCTAAAGGGGGTGCGCGGCGACTCATGGCGCATCTTCAGGGTTGAAACCTCCAACTTATCAGGACGGTTACGTCAGTTGGAAAAATGGATTCCTGCTTTTCCAAAGACTCGAAACGGTTCAAATTACCTCAATTGGGAAGATGGTATGCCCTTGAATCAATTGATTGCCTTGCTCTGTTCAACTGCGGGAGCAGAAGCGGCCAGTCTCGCCGGGTTGACCGCTCGTTCGGCAACCGTTTCACCGAGCGCGCTTCCCGATACCGCACCAGACGTTCCTCAACCTGCAGCCCTTTCACCCGTGCTCCGTGGGCGTACGCAAACCAACGTTTTGGCAGAGTTAGCCCGCAGACGGTCTTAACCGGGTCAAAGATACGGTACGGCGATGATGAAGATCAGCATCATCAACAAGGCAAGTGAGGAAAAACTCGAGGCCTTACTCGAAATATGATCGATCCACATGGGGTGTATGTCCCATAATTTTGTTTTCTTTCCTAGCTTTTTGACCGCTGAGAGCGTACCATGGAGGGTGTCTTTGAACAGATGGCCTCCATCGAATGGTACCATTGGAATCAAATTAGTAAATCCGAGAAGGATGTTCACCCACATAAGCCAGAAAAAGAAGTTGATCAAGAACAACAAACCGCTGATTCCAATCACTGCACCAAGCCCTTCATCTGCGGTTGTCAGCATGGCTTCTTCCATTGGGTACATCGAGACGCCTTGGAGTTGGAACGGTACAATCATCAGCGTCAAAATGTGGATTGGGGCATAAATGGATTTGACCAATGTACCGCCCTCGAAACGAGGTGAGAACGGGCCGGCCAAGCGATCGATGCCCTGGGTCCCCTCACTCAAGCCTTCAACACCCAAAAACGGATCTCCTGGCTGAATGTCGAATGCTTCTAAATTGGCTTCGGACCACCCCATATCTTGGTGATAGAGGTACTTATCAGCAAAAACAATCGTCAACTGCTCTTTTTCTCCATTGGCGTGAATGACGTCCATTGTGACGCTGTCGTTTGCTTGATAGAGTTGCATTTGATCTCTGAAACCATCCATTCCAATGACTTCTGTTCCGTTGATGGCGGTGATGATGTCCCAAGGCTCCATGCCAGCTTTTTCTGCTTCCCCATCAACGATAATGGCGCGTGCGTGTGGATGAGGGGTTGTTGAGATGGCTTGACCTGCTAATCCTCCAAGCATGAGAAGGCAAACAAAGGCGGCAAAGAGGTTGGTTGCTGGACCTGCAGCAAACATGCGCATGCGTTCTCTACGCGGGGCACGTTGCAGTTCCTCGTACTGGGGTTCAGCAAAGGCGCCAAGCGGTAAAGGGCCAAGTTGTAACAATCCAAAGGCACGGATGCGCATGCCGTGAGCTCGGGCCAGCAAACCATGTCCAAATTCATGAATGACAAGGGCGACAATGAAGGCCATTGCCCCCCAACCAAGGGGAATCATTGGGTTGATGCCGGGTATAGCGACAAGTTCACTCGCAGTTGGTGGGGCTGTTGTTGGAGGCGATAATAGAGCTCCAACGAAGGCAAGCCCCATCAGCAATCCGACAAGAAGCATTGATCCTACGCACAGCCATAAGGCCATTTCTCCGTAGATTCTCCAGAACTTTCTCGGCCTCGAAACCGTTTCCAATGCCTTCAGACCATAGGTGCCCCGCACCATCAATACAAATCCGAAAACACGGCTTGCGTTCCACTTGTCCAACGTACCATTTCGTTCCCAAGCACGCAGAAGAATGTACCACAGCAACACAAGGAGCAGCAAGAGTCGCCAATCGGCTTCAACCGACCCCCACGCACCATCCATGGTGCGGCCAAGATGTCTTCTGCCTTCAACCTTAAGCGAAATGGCTTGAAGGTTGATGAACAAAGTTGAATATGGTTAGAGTCGACCATCAAGCATGGTGTCCCACAAATTTGCTCTTGAGGCTTGGTGTGAAGAGACATGGGGTCAAACTCCGGTCGATATATCGGAATGGGCAGCACATGATGATGTGCTTCAGGTTTTCATCAGACTCAATCGTGGCGTCCTCATCGCTGATTTCGCTATGGATGTTGACGGCACATTGCAATGTGAGGAGCATCTCCACATCCCACAAGATCGATGGAATCCAGGCTCAATTCAAGCCCATAGAACAAGCGAGGGCAGAGTAAGGTTTCGCCATCGGTCTTCCGAAATCGTTCTTTCTGCACGCCTTAGAGCACCCGAATGGGGTCAAGCATTGCTCGAACAATGGTTGATCGACCAGCGCGGGGAGGCATTGAAGCCGAAAGACCGCAGTCAACGGTTAAGCAGCATCAATCGAAGCAAGTTGAGCATCGAAAGAAACCTCAATCAAGCACGGCTCACCCATGCAAAATCTGAACTTGAACTCACAAAAGAACGTTTGACCTCAGCGGAGCGTGGCCTAAACTCATCGCGCAGGTCCATCGAAGAAGAATGATCAACTCAACCGCACTTTGTACCGGTCCCTACCACCCGCGTACAACGTAATGCTTCCAGTTGATGAAACACAAATCGCCACTCCACCTGTGAGCTGCGAGATAGCGCGAGCGGCGAGGTGACGTCCACCTTCTCCTGCTTTTGTGCTCACGCCCGCAGGCACCTGAATGTAACGACCTGCATCACTTGCTACACCTTCTTTATTGAACAATATCGCACCGTCAAGCCAAGCGAATTCAGCAAGGGTTTCATGGTTCGCTTCATCAAGAATCGTGCGTTTTTCCGCTGGATGTCCTTTGAACGGGTTCAGCACGAGCGCTGTCGAGTGTTTACGAAGTGAAGGCAGGGCGCCAATTGCAAACAAAGCGCCAACAGCATGCCCTTCTCTCCCCCTTCCACCAAGGTGGCGAGCCAATTTCATTAATTGTGTCAACACTTCGAGATCGATGTTGAATTCTTGAGCAAGGTTCGCAAAACGATTGGTGTTGAGCATTGTTGTATCAATCGCCATAACGCCGTCAATTGGTTCTGCCAACACAACCAGCAGTCGCTCACCTCGCGACAATCGGCCTTCCCCGATGCCTTGCAGGACAAGATCATGCATCTGGTTGAGTACGCCAAGGCCCTGAGCGGTCAGGCTTTCTTCGAGCAGGCTGCATTCGATGCCAGCCTCAATTAGTGTTTCAGCCACTCGATTTTGACTTGTAAGGACGGTGAGTGGCATATCATTTGGGAGAATTTCCGCCACAAGGCGCACCTTTCTTGCGTTGCTTGCCATCATCAACACGGCGTTGAACGGTTTCCTGTCGCCGGCAAGGGTGCTGCTGACCATCGCCGCAAGGTCGACCATGGTTTCACATCACGCAGAGGTTGTGTCAATGCCAGGCAGTTGGTCCTCGGTTTCCCGGTAGACGGTGCGCATGTTGGAGATGAAGTTACGTTCCTTGACAACAATCGTGTACTCGCTGATGCCTGGATCTACCTCTCCATCCAGTAGGTTGAGAATAATTTCGAGGGTAAGGCGAGCTCCTTCTCTATGTGGGTAAGCGAAGATGCCCATTGATAGGGGTGGAGACACTACGGACTGCACATCCATTTCAGCGAGAGTTGCAAACAAGTTCGCATAGGTCTCGGGAAGCAATGTTCGTCGCGCTTCATCTTGGTTTGGTCTTCGGCAATCAGGTCCAACAGCGTGGATGATGTGCTTGAAGTTGGTAGCCAAGGCGTAGGGTTCTGTGACGACGTTCTTGGTCACAGCACACGGAGGTGCGTTGATTTTACGCATTTCAAGGCAAATGTTTCGTGTCACGTCAGTCAATTCTTGCCCTGCTTTTTTGTGAATGAGTGCGTCAAGACCTTCACGTCCTGAGAGTCGATTATTTGCCGGTGTGATCAGGACATCACCGCTGTGATTCCACACTTCGCCACCAACAACCCGTAGCACGCCCCATTTGCAGGTTCGGGCCATGTAAAGTTCTGCCATCATGTTCAGCAAGAGGGGCCACTCTACTTATCAAGTTCGCAAACCAATGATGAAAACCCGTATTTTTGAGTTTTTTTTGAAAGCCAAAATCTAATTTTCTTGCACTTCTGTTCCATACTCCAGTGCCACTAAGGCGGTACTGCTAAACCCTACTTGCTTTAGCAGCCGATGATGATGAAGTCGGGGCTCACGGCATTCACGTTCGTCATCCTCCTGCTTTTTTCATCAATGCTGACGGTGATGGTATCGCATCACCACAACCCACTCGACATCGAGAAATCAGCGCCAGAACGGCTAGAAGAGGTTTTTGTGGGCTTCACTGCTGAATCAGAATCCAGTGTTTGGAACGAAACTAATTGGCCACAGATTGCGATGCCAGGCGGCTTTGATTTCCTCTCTGTTTACGATTACAGCGACGTTGGAGTTTTGATTAACAATAACTCAGAGGCGAGCAGAACCATTGGTTCAGCCTTCATCGCAGCAAGAAACATCAGCATGGAACGAGTCTTCATTTTCAATAACTCAAGCGCTCCAACAAAAGAAACAATCAATCGCGATCAATTCACAAATTTCTTCGCGGAACCCTTTCTTGAAATGGTTCAAAACCGACCAAACGCTTCGAGCATCAACTACCTCGTTACGACAAAAGGCATGCCATTGAGGGTGAGTGGTGGAAACAACAAGGCCAGTTTTGATCAAGAATTGTCTCTGCTTGGCGGTCAATACAACAGCAGTGTGGGTGGCGATTATTGGGTTGATCACGCCTATGGGCCGCTTGCCGGAAAGCAAATGCAGGCCTTTGACCGTGAAACACAGGGATTCTATCTGGTGACTCGGCTGACAGGTTACACCGTGGAGACTGCACTCGGGTTGATTGAAAAGGCCAACAACAGCCTTGGCGCTCGTGGCGTTTTCGCCCTTGACCTTGCAACCAATCGAAACGGCTCGGGCTACAAGTTTTGGAACGATGATTTGTACACGGCCAACACCACCCTCAACTCAACGATGGGCCTTCCAACCACTTTTGATGATACATCTGTTTTCTTAACCAACATCAGTAACGTCATGGGCTATGCCTCATGGGGTTCAAATGATGGTTCATGGTCAAGCAATTCGCTACCAAACGGTGGATTTGACACGGCCAGTGCAAGCACTTCCAGTGGGTCAAAGCATTGGGATGCCACGCTTCCCACTCTTTCGGCAGGTGACTCGTTCAATTGGAGTTTACAGACCGACACTAAACAAGGCGGTTCCTCGGCACTGGAGGCTGCTGTAGCTGCAGAATGTGTGCCTGAATCGGCGCATGGGAAGCCGGGAATATTCTCAGAATTTTTTGACAATACGGGAGTGAGTTTCAATGCTGCCTCGATGCCTTCATTGATCGACCGAACACCAGATCACACCAGAATAGAATCCCAACTGGCCTACACTTCAATGTATAACGCCTACCCGGGTTTAGATAATCGCTTCAAGAACGATTGGGGCGCTCGGTTTAGCGGGCTCATCGATGTTCCAGACGCAGGGAATTGGACGTTTTATTTGACCAGTGATGATGGTTCAGAACTGTGGTTAAACGATTCGAGTCTGGTGACAAATTATGGGAGCCACGGCATGAGAGAGCGCTCCAACAGCATCGTTCTGGATGCTGGTCTACATGATTTTAGAATCGAATTTTTCCAAGGAGGCGGGCCCCACGGACTGACGCTTCACTGGGAGGGGCCAAATCAAAGCAAAGCCTTGATTCCAGCGTCAGCGTTCAAGATCGCAGGCGATCGTCTTCCAAGTTCCGAATCGTTGCAACACCATTGGTCTTTTGAGGACGGTAGCGGGACGCTTGCCAACGACACTGGGCAAGCCCATGCCGATTTTACTCTGTACAACATGAACGCTTCAAACTGGAAAACTTGTGTTGACGGGGGATGCCTCTGGTACGATGGAGTGGATGACTACCTCGAGGTTGATGTTCAAGATTGGAATGGCAATTTCACAGTAAGCCAATGGGTTTGGGCAAACAGCACAACGCTACCAAATTACGCCTCTGTGTTCGCAGCAGGAACACAAGCTGGTTCAAACGCTTCTTTCCAACACGCGGTGTTCAATGGTGAGTGGCGACTTCACAACAATCAAACGCACACCTTTGGGGCAATGAAAGCCCAAAATTGGACTCATCTGGTGACCGTTTTCCAAGCGGGTGTTGCAAAACAATACCTTGACGGCGTCTTAGTTCGAACCACAACATTCCCTACTGGGAGCGTGGACACCATCGAATCATACAGGTTAGGTGTGAACCGAGCAGGCAGCACTTATTTCGAAGGCATGATCGATGAAGTGATGATTTGGGACAGCGCCCTGAGCGACGGTGAAGTCACATCGCTGCATCGGGACATTTACCTTGATTGTGCGGCGTATTCGGGCAACGGCCAAGCGGTTGCAAGCGTTCAACAAACATTCAGCATCGATGAGGAATATGAAAATCATGTATGGCTGGCTTCTGGATATGGAATGAGAACTGGAGATGTCTTCGGGACATACGAAATCGAGATGGAGGCCTTGGATGTCAACGGGACCGTGATTTCCACCAACATCTCCTCCGAGCAAGAATTTACCACAGCATGGTCCTCAACGACGATGCGGTTCAACCCTCCTGCAAGCGCGGTTGAACTACGGATCACAATTCCTTTGAATTTGGTCGCAACCTCATCAGACGGTTCTGTGTACCTTGATACATTCAGAGTGTATCCTATCCGTCCTAACAATGACTGGCTTAACGGTTCGATTGCTGAAACTGCAGTTTCGACCGGGGGGCGGTCGTTCACCATCGGTACCACTTATGGTCAATCTTTAGTTGCTGACCTTCTTGAAGACGGAGCATCCGGTGTCAAGGGCTATGTCTACGAGCCGTACCTGACGGCCGTTGGTTTGCCAAGCGTACTGATGGCAGCTTATGCGAGCGGGTACAACCTTGCAGAATCCCATGCAGCGGCTAACTTGCAAACCAGTTGGATGGGGGTGACGGTTGGGGACCCGAAAATGGCGCCCTATGCTGATTTGTTCCATGACATCAACATCATTGATGCTCGAGTGCCAGATAACGCATCATATGGTGTTCCGACAACCGTTCAACTTGCCCTTGAGAACAAAGGCATGGCGATGGCGAATGGCTCGTTATTGATTCAAGATATTCAAGGCAACATTGAGTTGTACACCGGTGGCCTATCGCTTCCATCAGGCGATACCATCGGGTCAAGAACCCTTGTCAACGTGACCATCACTCCACAAAAGACGGGGTGGATGGATCTACGAATTCGATATGACTCCTCTGAAGATGCGAGCGAGCGAATCATCGAAAACAACCTCATCACACTGCGTTTATGGGTGAATGCACCGCCCTCTGTTGATGAAATTTATTGCGACTCATCGACCTATGCCCGTGGAGACAGTTTCATTTGCACGGTGGAAGCAAGCGATGATCTCAATGTCACATCGGTCCACCTGTTGTGGACCGTAGCTGCCAACACAAGCAATCTAACAGGGGCAGTTTGGACGCAGCAAAGCCTCGGTACACTCGACAGTGTGCGATGGCAGACATCGATCACACTCCCGACCAACCTAAGCCTGGGCATGTTGGTCATTGAAGCAATTGCATTGGACCAAAGCCAGCAGGCCACCTCGCGTCTCGTTGATGATGTAGCCGAAGTGGTGGATGCGCAGGCCCAATGGTTTGGCCCTTATGTCGAAGGTGTTGACCCTGCATCATGGTCCGGTGCAACGCCGCTTCCATACGCACCATCCGGGGGAATCGAACGAGGCAAACTCACATCGCTTAGGGCATGTGTATTGGATGCTGATCACAACCCGGAACTGGACAATGCCTCAATCCTCGTGTCGAGAGGGCTGGTCAGTCACCTCACGCATGCACCTCAAGTGGATTCAAACCACCATTGTTACCTTGGTACGGTTTTGCTGCCAAAAGGAGATTCATTGGAGGCCATTTCATTTGAGGTCCGTGCTCAAAGCGGCGCATTGCTGAGTTCCCGCCTGATTGGAGTGGTTGATGTCGCACCGGTTGCAGAGTTGACTCTTGTTGACAGCAACAACGTCACACTCGACCGAGTCTTAGGCGGTGGTGGTGAATACCTGCAAGTACATTTCAGCGACGAGGATGATCCTGGTACATCAGTGACCGGTGATTTATCGATCGAGTGGCCCGGAGCGACACCATTTGTTCTCCCGGTGGATGTTTTTGACATCAATGAGCCGTTTATTGTTGAATTACCGGCTCCGAATCAACCGCTTGAGTCTGGGGAATTACGAGTTCAAATTGATGCCACAGGCCGGCATGGTGCAACCCTTCGTTTGGAAGAACAATTTACATTCCTTCTTTCCCCACCGATTGTTATTGAATCGGCTGCATGTGATTCGGACGGTATTGCACAATCGCTCCGCTTTGGAGAATCGCTTGTGTTGTACGCTCTTGTGGACAGCGAGCGTCCACTGGAGTTCATCCGAGTTTCAATGTCTCAATTAGGTTGGTCAGTCACGGCTCCAATGCTTGTGGAGGCGAGTGAAGATGATGTCCCTTCACAATGCCTCCAACACTCAATTGAAGAGGAGAGCGATGTCACATTTGTTGCCTTCCGATTGAGGTTGGATGGCTCTTTTATTGATGGTGAAGGTCAAATTTCTCTTATTGTGAAGGACATCGACGGCCTTTCTAGCACTGAAACGATGACCATTAATTTCTTCCACGCCGCCCCAACGCTGACGATGCCCCCAATGGTTAACTCAACGGCAGGTGATCGCATTGAACCTGTTGCCTATGTCAGCGACCTCGATGGCCTTACCGATGTTGATTGTCGTGTAGAAACGCTCGACAACGGAACCTCACTAGCAAATGTATCTGTTGAACCACAGGTCGATGCTCCGTCATCCCTCAACGGTTCACTTGCTTTTGTGTTCCCAACAACCCCAGCTTTAGCAAACACAACCCTCTCCTTCACCTTCACTTGTATCGATAGTTGGGGTCAATCTGCCTCTGTATCTTCGACGGTATTCGTTGAAGCACCACCTCCGTGCATTGATTGTAAGGATCTCCCATCAGATGAGAACGATGTCCAAGATTTCGAACTTAGTGCCCGGTTGGTGATTGGCATCGCCCTTCCTTTGCTACTTCTTTTCTCAATGAGCGTGATTGTGTTGTCTCGCCGCAAAAAAGACGATGCCCCACCATTATGGGCAGTAGAAGACACGACACCAGTGCCTGAATTGGACCCTCACGAGCCAATCATTCTGGCAGAGGGGTCCGCTATTCCAGAGGGCTGGTCCTCTGAAGCATACCACTTATGGCTTGAAGGCGATCGTCCTGAAGGCTGGAATGAAGAGCAATGGTCTTCTTTTGTCGAAGAGCAGTTGTCCTTCTTCTCTCAAATTCCAAGTGATGTGGCGGAGAAGGTTTGAAGTCCCAAGTCGTGCTGGTAAGGTTGAGCACTATGGCGGTTGGATACGTACTCATCAATGTGGCACCGGGAAAGGAGCATGAAGTTTATCTCGCTGTCAAGAACATGCAGCATGTGGCTGATGCAACTCTTCTCTTTGGTGATCATGATCTGATCGTCAAACTCGAAGCAGAGAGTTTAGCCACAATCGCAAAGTCAGTGGTTGAATCTATTCGTCAAGTTCCCGGGATTATTGATACGAAAACCCTCGCGGGCGCAGAATTGTAACACGCTTATTTTTACGTTCGTTGCTCCTTCAGCTTCTCTTGTTGAATTCAACCGTTATACTGCGCCCTTGTTTGCCAAAATCGCCTTCTGGAATGGGGTACTGCGGCCATTATACGGCGCAGTGTTGCCTTTAATCGGCAGAAATACTATATACCCGACAGATAACAAACCCATCGGAGGTAATCCAAAATGTCTGATAAAAAATACTTTGTTCTCATGGAGAACGGAAAAGATACGAGCCAGGTTTTTGCAAGCAAACAACCCCGTGGCGCAGCCCTAAAAGCAGCAACCCGCGGACACACGACCATCCGCCTACGTGAGCGTGGCACCAAGCGTGTCCACTGCTTCACCGGCAGCATCGCAATGGTTGACAAGCCAGCGAACGGTCCTGACTGGCTCCCACCAAAGATCAAGAAGGCCAACGTCAAGAAGACCGGCATCGAACACCTTTGAGTTCGATACCCTCGTCTTGAACGACCTTCGGATGAAGTGAAGCTTCGTCCGTTCCCGAAAGGGTAGCCGCCTTATTCGCCTCTTCGGAGGCGAATAAGGCCATCATTTTTCTTTTTCTTCTGTTGCAATAGATTGGCCTTGAGCAATGAACAATGCCATTGCAATCATCCCGATCTGAGCAAGGGCCCGAGCGATATGGGCAGGCGTGGAGAATGTTTGGCCACCTATGGCAATGTCATTGACCCACATATTGAGGTTGGCCCAATAGACGAGAACCAAAAATCCCGCAGTCCATCGACCAGCGCGCGCCCTTGTGCTTGGAAAAATCAAAGCGAGGCCGAGCAGAATTTCTGCTACACCACTCACATAAACCCAAAACTCCGGCCAGCCAAGGATAGCAGGAACGATGGGTACAAACCAGGTCACATCGACGAAGTGTTGGATGCCAATCCAGGTAAAAGCCGTCCCAAGGGCCACCGCTAAACCGGTTCGACCGTGGTCAATTGCTGAAGGCATAGGACGCCCCTCGATCAATAGCGTACGTTTTGCCTGGTGATGGTTCGCCAAATTCGCTGAAGTGGGTCGTAGTAGCGATCCACAACTCGCTCTTTCAGTTGGATGATTGCATCGTCGGTGATTTGGATGCCTGCTGGGCATACTTCTGTGCAACAACGAGTGATGTTACAGTATTCGACGCCGAACTCCTTCTTGATTTCTGGAATCCGATCCTCAGTGTCAAGGGGGTGCATCTCGTATTGTGCCAGACGGACAAGATTTCGAGGACCTGCGAAGTCATCAAACAAGGCGTGATCCCTGAGCACGTGACAAGTGTTGACACAAAGGAAACATTCGATGCATTCACGGAATTGTTGCACACGGTCTGCTTCCATTTGGTTGAATTCCCAATCCATCTTTTCAGGGCCCTTGATTGGCTTGATTTGTTGAGCAATATCATAGTTCCATTGGACATCGGTCACCAAATCTTTGACGTGGGGGAAGGCCTTCATTGGACGAATCTCAATTGGTTGTCCTTCGGGTGTTTCTTCAACGACGTCACTCATTCGTGTCATGCACATCAAACGGGGTCTTCCGTTAATTTCTGCTGAGCAAGAACCACATTTTCCGGCTTTACAGTTCCATCGAACCGCAAGGTCGGGTTGTTGTTCGTGTTGAATCCGGTGAACACAATCTAAGACAACCATGCCTTCGTCCAGTTCAATATCAAAGGATTCAAGTTTTGCTTCCTCGCCTTCTCCACGCAGGATGTTGAATGCTTGTGTTTTTCCTTTCAATCCCATCAATTGCCACCTCCGGCTTGCTCTGCAGCGCGTTCTGCAATCATCGTTTTGACTTCTTTGATGGCCGCTGTTAAATCTTCACGCATTGGTTCAACATCTTCCTGACGGATTTTGACGACGCCGTCTTCCATGTAGATGATGTTGATCATCTTGCTCCAATCTTCTGTTTCGCCGGGGAAATCATCGCGTGTGTGGCCGCCTCGGCTTTCCTCACGAGTGAGGGCAGCAAGTGTTGCAGCCGTCGAGACGTCAACCATATTTTTCAGGTCAAGAGCCTGATGCCAACCTGAGTTGTATTTCCGAGATGTTCCCGGGAAACAGGCTTCTTGCCTTTGATTGAATGCAAGCAAGTCATCCATTGCTTCTGTCATCTCTTCTTTCGTACGGATGATACCAACCTTTGCTTGCATCATCTCTCGCATTTCATCGTAGATGAGGCCGGGATTTTCCCCTTCAGTTCGCATCAACGGTGCAAGCATGACTTCGATTGCGCCTTGCACTTGTGAGTCGTCGATTCCTGGTTGGGCTAGAGTTTCAGCTCGTTTTGCAGCGTGTTCGCCAGCCCGCTTGCCGAAGGTGATCAAATCGGAAAGAGAGTTTCCACCCAAGCGGTTTGCGCCATGCAATCCAGAGGCCACTTCGCCACATGCAAAGAGACCCGGAACGTTGCTTTCTTGCGTTTCTGCGTTCACTCGAACGCCTCCCATCACGTAATGTGCGGTTGGGCCGACTTCCATTGGTTCCTTTGAAATATCAACGCCAGCAAGTTCTTTGAATTGGTGGTGCATTGATGGTAATTTCTTCAGAATCGCTTCTTCGCCTCGATGTGAAATATCGAGGAAAGCACCGCCGTGTGGTGATCCACGACCTGCTTTGACTTCTGAATTGATTGCTTTTGCCACGACGTCTCTTGTGAGAAGTTCCGGTGGGCGCCTGACCGTTGCGAGTTTTCCTGAAACCACTTCTTCGACCCACTGGTCGCTTTCTTCAATGGTTTCTGCGTGATCGCCTGCAAACATTTCGGGCACGTAATTGAACATGAAACGCTCGCCTTCTGAATTTGTGAGGCGTCCTCCTTCACCACGAACCCCTTCTGTTACGAGGATTCCTCGCACCGACGGAGGCCATACCATTCCAGTTGGGTGGAATTGAACGAATTCCATATCTCGAAGTTCTGCACCTGCCCATAGGGCGAGAGCGTGGCCGTCACCGGTGTATTCCCATGAGCCAGAGCAAACTGACCAGCAACGAGTGATACCGCCGGTAGCGAGCACAACAGACTTAGCAGAGAATGCGTGGAAGTCTCCATCCACCCTTGTGTAAGCAACGCAGCCAGTGACTCTGTCACCCTCTTTGAGAAGATGGCGAACGGTGTATTCCATGAAGATGTCAATGCCTTCGTGAATGCCACGCTCTTGGAGGGTTCGAATGAGTTCCAAACCGGTTGCATCGCCAACGTGGGCCAATCGAGGGAAAGTGTGTCCTCCAAAATTTCTCTGATTGATCAAATTGTTTGGCGTTCGGTCAAACACTGCGCCCCAAGTTTCGAGTTCTCGAACACGGTCTGGGGCTTCTTTGGCGTGGAACTCAGCCATTCGCCAGTCAGCCAGCCATTTGCTTCCTTTCATCGTGTCATGGAAGTGTACTTTCCATCCATCTCTTGGATCTGCATTCTGCAATGCGGCAGCACATCCACCTTCTGCCATGACCGTGTGGGCCTTTCCTAGCAGAGATTTTGTGATGATGGCTGTTTTAGCACCGCTTCGAGCGGCCTCGATGGCAGCCCTAAGTCCAGCACCACCTGCTCCAATGACAACAACGTCGTATTCGTGTTTGGTGTATTCTTCAGTCATCATCTTCACCTCAAATTGCAAAGAGCACCATGTCGCTCAACACATCGGCTTCAACAGCCAGGACCCATAGGTCACCCAAGAATACGAACATCAATGAAGTCCAGAACCAAAATCCATGCGAGCGGTTTAGTACGCTGATGCGTCCAAACAAGGCTCCACGAAGTTTCGCAACTGGAGTAGTCCAGCGGTCCAACACGCCTCCAGCGAGGTGACGAAGTGCGTGGCAAGAAGTGACGTACATGGTAAGGAGGAAGGCTTCAATGCCCATGACGAGGGTTCCAATGCAGATGCCCCATCCTTGGGCAGCACCTTCGGTGAAGTGGAGGGTGTGGGTCACATCCCACCACTTGATGGCAAGGATAATCATTGCAGCATAGAGGAAATAGCGGTGCAGGTTGTTGACAATGAAAAGGCGCTTTTCACCTTTGTAGCCGAGTTTTTTATTGATTTCAGGTTCATCGACCCAGCAGGCGGTTGGACTGGCAAAGAATGTGCGGTAATACACCCGGCGCATGTAATAACATGTGCCACGGAACCCAAACGGGATCCAGAGGACGAGCACAGCGGCGTTGACCCATCCGGGGTGGTCCCACTCATTGAGGCCAAACAAACTCCATTCAAGCACGTTCGGTGAAAAAATAGGGGACATCACAGTGGCGCCGTTGATGTCGTAATGGATCGTGTCAGGATACAAAAACAGGCGGGCCACCGTGTAGATTAGGGTGATTGTCAATGCAACACCCATGGCTAGTGGTTGAGACCACCAATTATCAATTCGATTTGTGCGTCCCAATCCATTCAGGACTGGAAGTTTGATGCCTTCACCCATCTTTTTCACCCACCGCCCAAGGGCGGTTGTTTTCATCCAAGACGCTGAGGTCTTTGAGGTTCACCATTCACCATCTTAGCCAAGAGGGGCTGAGCGTGCCGTTTAGGTGGAATTGTCGAGAATCTCAATCGAAGAACAACAATGCTTCCTCAAGGACGGTTTCGTTGGCCCAGTAGGTCTTGGATTGCCAAACTATTGCGCCGCTTTCATCGATCAGTTGCAAGGTTGGCGTGCTCGGGTTTCCATACGCTTCATAGAGAGGATATCCGGTATCAACTCCGGTCTCAAATTCATAGGTAGGTGTGTCCACCTCGGGAACCACGACCGTCCAAGGTGTGTAGTAAGATGTGTTGGTATCATCAGCAAAGGTCTCCATGACATCTTCTGTCGTTTCGAAGAGTGCCCATCGATGAACGCTCACTACGCTGATGTTTGTGCTGTTGAACCCACCTTCGTCCATTGTAGCCCGAATCAGTTCGGTCCAATCATGGCAACCCGAACAGCCCGCACCGACCCACAGCACCAATGATGGTCCTTCTGAGAGGTGTTGTTTGAGGTTGAAGGTTGCTCCGCCATCTTCGCTACGGTCGAGCGTTGGTGCCTCGAAGGACATGTGAATCGGCGGATTTTCTCCTCGTTCTACCTCAATCGATTCTGGGGCAATACAACCGGTACAGAGGCTGAGGGTGACGCCGATGAGAACCAGAAGGTCATACCGCATGGCCTTCACCATTGGCGGTGCCCCGGGCTCTAGGTTGAGCGCTTTGGCGGGAGGCAACCTTCGGTCGCTTGACATCTTTGAACCACGTGTCAACGCCGTTCCAATCGGGGCGCATGCCGAGGTCGGCGAGGACAAGCTTGCTGCTGATTCTTGCGCTTTCAAAGATGGTTGGTAGGCCGCTTCCGGGGTGGGTGCCTCCTCCGACGATGTAGAGGTTGTTTGCCTCCTCAAATCGGTTGTGTGGGCGTCGCCACAGCATTTGTTTGAGGTCGTGAGTCAAGTTGAATACAGCCCCTCGATAAATATCCGAAGCACCCCAGTCGTCGGGTGTGATGATGGTTTCAGAAACGATGTGATCGGCGATGTCATCGTAACCGAGTTTGGCCAGTTGCTTCACAATGGTTTCACGGAAATCACCTTTAATATCGTCCCAGACAATGCTTTCGTGTTGGTTTGGCACGGGTACGAGAACGTAGATCGTCGAGTGACCATCTGGCGCTAGGGAATCGTCTGTGATGGATGCGTTTTGGACATACACCGATGGGTCTTCCCAGGTCAGGCGATGGTTGGTAATGTCCCTCAAATTTTCCTCGTATGCGGAGGAAGCGTAAATTTGGTGGTGGGGCAACTCGTATTCTTTGTCGACGCCCAGATAAAGCATGAATGTGGAACATGAATACCCCTTTTTCTCGAGTTTCTTATTGCTCCATTTCTTCCGCTTTTCATCTGGGACGAGGGTGGTCATTGCGTGAGCAAAGTCGGCGTTGACCACGACTTTGTCTGCCATAATTTCTTGACCTTCGATTCGAACGCCAGTGACTGTTTTGCCCTCATAAATGAGGGATTTGACAGGCGTGTTAAGTCGGATGTCGACGCCCATGCTTTCGGCAATCTCGCCCATTCGAGCGGTGATGCTTCCCAAACCGCCCTTGGCGTGGAAAATACCGTGCTCATACTCAAGGAATGCGAGGATGGTGAACAAGGAGGGTGCGTGGAATGGACTCATCCCGAGGTATTTTGTTTGAAACGACATGGCGAGTCGAACTCTTTCATCGTCGAAGTGCTTGCCGAGGTCGCCCGCAACGCTGGCCCATGGTTTGAGAACGGTTGCAACTCGCATGGCTCGCTTTGTGAGCACGTCCCTTGGGCTCGACCACGGAGTCTGAAGGCACTGCTTGGAAAGATCGAGTTTCTTTCGGTTTTGCTTTACGTAATTCTTGAACCCGTTTGCGTTTTTGTCTCCAGCAAGTTCTCGAATACGTTCTGTCATTTCTTCGAGGTTGCTGGTTGCGTCAATATGGCCGCCAGCGCCGAACACGAGTCGGTACATTGGGTCCAATGGCATGAGACCAAGTTCCTTGTGAGCATCCAATCCGATGGCTTTGAAAATTTCTTCAATGACCTCGGGGTAATGGAAAAAAGTTGGCCCTCGGTCAAATGTGTATCCGTCTTTCTTGAACAGGCGAGTTCGACCACCCACGGCATCGGCTTTTTCGAGGACGGTGACATCAACGCCTGAATGTGCGAGGAGGAGGGCAGAGGCAAGGCCACCGGGCCCTGAACCTACAATGACGGCGGTTGGAGTTTTAGTGCTGGACATGATTCTCAGTCCGTGGGGTCTCCATATAAAAGGCCGTTTCCGCCCTTGAATCACAACGCAGAAAATCACTGATTGAAACGGTGCTAAAGCGAACTCAAGCGGGGCGGTGATAAGCATCTTAAGGAGGCTGTGGTTGGGGCAAATCACAGCCTTAGGTTGTGCGGTGATACCATGAGCGACTGGAGTTCAAAGAATCCATACATGTCTGAAATCACAGAGAATTACATTCTCAACGGTGAAGGCTCGAGAAAAGAAACTCGCCACATTGTGTTCGATTTGGGTGATTCCGGCTTGGATTACAAAGTAGGCGATGCTCTTGGTGTGATTGCTGAAAACCCACCACACATCGTGGAAGAACTGATTGAGGTTCAAGGCTGGGACCGTGAGACGATCGTGGAAACTCACAACGGAGAGCGTGACCTCTACACCGCACTCAAAAAGGACTTCGAAGTGCACCTAGCAAACAAAAAATTCGTTCAATCACTCGCCCACAAAGTGGTTTCAAGTGGCATGCGCATCTCTCTCTCAATCGTATCAAGATCCCGAAACGGCCAAGAGTGGACAGCAAGCGATGCTCAAGCCCTTCCACCCGGTCTTGCTCCGAACCAACCCTCGGACGATCCAGTGGCTAAGGTCGAGGCATTGGTTGATGATGCGAAAGCTGTTGAAGACTACCTTTGGACTCGAGATTACATTGACATCATGCGAGAATTTGATGTGAAGTACTCCCCACAAGAATTTTTGGAACTCGCAGATCGATTGAAGCCACGTCTCTATTCAATCGCTTCATCCCATGATGCACACCCAGGTTTTGTTGAGTTGACCGTTGGAATCGTTCGATTCGAATACAACAACAGACCACGAGGGGGCCTCTGCACGCAGTTCATGGCTGATGAAATTGACACATCAGGGACTCCAATCGGCGTTTTCATGTCCCCAACAAAGTCGTTTATTCTACCAGAAGACAAGAGCACGGACATCATCATGGTCGGGCCAGGAACTGGGATTGCACCGTTCCGGGCGTTCATGGAGCAGCGTGTCTTCGACGGTGGAGAAGGCCGCAATTGGTTATTCTTTGGTGACCAATCAGCAAAGACCGAGTTCTATTACAAGGAAACCATTGAGGGTTGGATGGACAGCGGCGACCTATACAGGTTTACGACCGCGTGGTCAAGAGACCAAGAAGAGAAAATTTACGTTCAACATCGGCTCAAAGAACACGGTGCAGAAATATGGGAGTGGTTTGAAAACGGTGCGTATTTCTACATCTGTGGCGACAAACAATACATGGCTAAAGACGTGCACCGTGCGCTCATTTCAATCGCAGAGGAACACGGTGGTATGAGCAATGAAGAGGCAACACATTTCATCGAGAAAACGATGATGCGTGAACAAAAGCGCTACCTCAGAGATGTCTACTGATACCAGGCTGCTTTCCTTATGGCACCCGAGTGGCGCCACCGAAACCAACAATGTTACTTTCATCCTTTTTTGTCAAATCATCCACATTCTGCTCAATTGGGAAGCGAAACACTGACGACTGGAATCAATCGCTTGTGGGCAGCATCTTCCATTCGCTTGGTCCACACTGATTCAGGTCCAGGAAATGCGAGCATATGGGTCGCACGCTCGAGCATACGATCCACTAAACTCGCTTCGGCTTCTGGCCGTCCGCTGTCGTTGGGTTGATTTGGTCGAGGGTTCGACCATGCCTCGGTAAAAACGGCCAATGGTATGTTGTTGTTGTCAGCCCAACGTTCGGCGAGATAATCCACTCCGCTTGCACCTCCGAGGATGATCAAGTCTGGGTAAGCGTTGTACTTGACCCATTCATCAATGGCGTTTTCCAACCATGCGTAATCATAAAATTTTGAATTCCCACAAATCACCAAATTAACAATTCTTCCATCGTTGTTTAGGTCTCGGCCTGCGAGTCGGTCGAGGGCTTCGGCCCCAGTTTGTTGTGTCGGCGTCATGTTTGGCGAACACCGTGAAGAGATATGAAACTTGCTCTTAATTTACACTTTTTTGGAAGAAAATAAGATTTTTCCACCGTTTTATGTCAATAAAAGATGAATCAAGGACGCACTCTTGCGTTTCCCCTCGCTATTCTAATGGGTTCTTTTTGTCCCGTTCAACCGTTGGCATCATAGAGTAATTCCTCTTCGAGGAACCATGGCGTTCAAGAGAGTGCTGATTGCGAACCGCGGTGAAATCGCCCTTCGAATCCTCAGAACCTTACGCGACATGGGTATTGAGGCTGCCATCATTCATGGTCGTGAAGACCGTCTATCTTTGCCGGTCCGGCTTGCTGATGTTGCCTATGCCAACAACAAAGCGAATCCCTTGGACACCTACCTCGATATCGAATCGGTGATTGCTGCGGCTAAGGAAATGGAATGCGATGCAGTCCATCCAGGGTATGGTTTCCTTGCAGAAAACGCAACCTTTGTTCGTCGATTACAGGAGGAGGGCATTACATTCATCGGGCCTTCGGCAGATGTCATCACATTGCTTGGAGACAAAATCGAGGCGAGAGCGGCTATGGAAGCTGCTGGTCTACCCACGGCTAAGGGTTCATCCGAGCCAATCTCTTCTCCCCTTGTCGCTTCTGAACTGGCCAACGAAATTGGCTACCCTGTGATCATCAAGGCTGCAGCCGGTGGTGGTGGTATAGGTATGCAGATCGTTGAGGAATCATCCCAATTCGAAAGTGCCCTAAAGTTGTGTCAATCGAGAGCAAAATCAGCCTTTGGGGACGAACGAGTGTTTGTGGAAAAGTACATCCAAGGCGCCCAACACGTCGAATTCCAAGTCCTGGGTGATGGCAAAAATGCGATTCATTTTGGTGAGCGGTTTTGCTCGATTCAAAGACGGCATCAAAAATTGGTCGAAGAGGGTCCATGGCTTGATGACGCAAAGCGGAAAGAAATCGGTGAACTTGTTTGCCGTGGAGCAGAATCTGTTGGTTACAAAGGACTTGCGACTTTCGAATTCCTTCGAGATGCCAATGGAGATTTTTACTTCTTGGAGGTGAATCCTCGGGTCCAAGTTGAACACACAGTCACCGAACTGATCACCGGCTATAACTTAGTTGAACTTGGCGTACGGGTGGCGCAGGGCGAGTCACTTCCGGTGACACAAGAAGACATCAAATGGAACGGTCATGCCATACAATGCCGTTTGAACGCAGAGGACCCAAAGAAGTTCATTCCAAGTCCGGGACGCCTTTGGGAGTGCCATTTCCCCTCAGGCTACGGGGTTCGAGTGGACACCCATGCTCACCCAGGTTACGATATGCCAGGTTGCTTTGATTCCTTATTGGCCAAATTACTGGTGTGGGGCAGGGACCGTGAAGATGCAGTACGCCGCATGAGAACAGCCTTGGATGAAACGATGATTACCGGTGTTGAGCACCTTATTCCGCTTCACCGAAGGATCATGGATGAGAAGGATTTCTTGAACAGGAACATTACCATTCAGTACATCGATATGCACCAAGAATTGCTCGGATAGAGTGCCTTGTTTTGCCCTTAAGAATTCTGAACCTTCTTCAGTGATATCTTGAAGTATCTTCTACCGATGGTGTAGGCATGGACGTTCTTCTTGTCGGTAGCATTGCCTATGATTCCGTGACTTCGCCAGCTGGAAAAGTCGAGCGAGCATTGGGCGGTTCGGCCACCTACGGCGGTTTAGCAAGTTCTTTTCATGCAAAGCGACTCGGAATTGGAACCGTCGGATTGGTTGGAGTTGTAGGAAAGGATTTCACGGAAGGCGATCGCGCTATCCTTGCAAGCAACGGTACCGACATCTCAGGGATTGAAACCGCTGAGGGTGAAACCTTCCGGTGGGAAGGTGCATACGAAGGTTCGATGGCTGAGGCTGAGACTCATGCAACTTACTTGAACGTCTTCGAACACTTCCAACCTAAGGTGCCAGCCCATGCCAAAACGCCAAAGGTGACGTTCTGTGCAAACCTCCACCCAGCGCTTCAAGAGAGCGTTTTATCCCAAACTCAACCCACCCGCCTCTCGATGCTCGACTCGATGAATTTGTGGATTAACATTGCCCGTGAACCTTTGCTTCATGTGATGCAACAGGTGGATCTGATCATCATTAATGATGGCGAAGTGCGCATGCTCGCCGAAGATGAAAATCTGGTTCGAGCAGCAGCAACAGTCCGAGCAATGACATCGGTCTCCACCCTAGTCGTCAAACGAGGAGAGCACGGCGTTCTTGCGTTCCATGGCGATGAAATCATTGCATTACCTGCTTACCCGACCGCAGATGTCCAAGATCCAACAGGGTGCGGTGATACCTTTGCGGGAACTTTGGCGGCCTACATCGCCTCTGGCGAAGGGATGTTAGAACGAGGGGAATTACGCAATGCTTTGATTGCCGCAACAGTGTCTGCGAGTTTCACCCTCCAATCCTTCGGTGTTGAATCGCTCAAGTCCATGACAGCAGATGCATTCGAAGAGCGCGTGGCTCGATTTGAAAGCATCTTGAGTTGATTATAAATCAAGGCGTGGTAAACCGGAAACTCCAGCGGTTGCTTTGTGCTTCTCGACGGATTCGGTCAATTCCTCAAAGGAGAGTTCCTCGAGATTCAATGTCTTTTCTTGTTCCTGGCGTTCCTGGTAAATTTGCTCCACGATCGAACTGCGTCGAGTGATATGGCTTTGCAAGCGTTCAGCTTCCTCGGGCGGTAGGGCACCTCCGTTCAATTCTGAAAGGTTGGAAACGCTGTTGATGATTTCTTCCTGCAATGTATGAGCGGAGCGCTCACGTAATTCTTGACCAGTCTCTGTCTCTCCTGTCGATGAATTTCTGGAAGATTGGGTGCCGGTTAGGAACTTTCCAGCAATGGCTGCATTTCGATTGATGCCGTCAAAGAACGAGCGCACTCTCGAAGAACCCCCTTGCGCACTGCTTCGTCGAATCCAACGTGGGTGAGAGAAACTCGACTCACGCGGGCGCATTATGTATCGGTTGATCTTGCTTTGAGGAACGGTTGATCGCGGCTCTTGCACCAACTCAGCCTCAAGTGGTTCCTCAACTCTTGCTGTACTGACAAGCGATTGTGGGGGTTCAATCGCCAACTCATCAAGTTCTTCTTCAAACGGAAGAAGCGAGGGGTCAAACTCAACTGTCGATTGGGTTACAGATGGATTTTGTTGAGGCACATGGGCTCCTTCTGGACCGACAAAACTGGGCAGGAACTCAGACGGCGCTTGGCTCGGAGTGCCCACACTGTGCCTGTGTGATAGTTCGGGATTTACTTGTGCAATTTGACTGAAGGACCGACTTACCTCCGGTGGTTGCGCAACTGGGTATGGGTGAGATGGATGATGGTCGTACCTCGGTTCAACGAGAGGAGCATCCACTCCATGCACGCTGCGTCGAATGCGGGCGTTCGCCCTACCTCGCTCGATTAAACCGTGATTCAAGTCAAGATTTGGTAACATTGGCTCTTGCTCACCAAACATCCAGCCTTCAGTCTCTGGTTCACCAAAGTCAAGATCGAGTGGCTTTTCATCACCGTGGAAATTCAGCGGCGCGTCAATCATAGCATTCGCTTCCTCATCGCCGTGGTTTGTGATCAATGCTGCAATCGCAAGTGGAGATTCGATGTGGACCGGTTCAACGGGAATGAGCCTCTGTGCTTGGGAGCGTGGAAAATCCACATCACGCTGCAATTGATCAAGACCAAGCCTCGCCTGTTCCAACGACATTCCATCAGTCAACCGAGAATGAAGCTCACACAATCGCATTAACACGGCGTCGTTACCGGTCATCATGTGACAATCATGGGCTTGAGTTTCTATGATGAGCATTGGCCTTTTGATACCGAATCTACCGATAATGCAAAGCAATCCAATGCCGATAGTGATGAGTTGTGAAGTCGTGCCAAACACCATACCACGGTATCCTATCCACAACATCACGAGGCCTAAAACTGCATATCCGTTTGGCACAAAGGGCTTTTTGGTGTGGTTCATTCTCATGACCCAATCATGAGAAATAACGGTGCTATGGCCTGATTTTTGCTCGATTGAAAGCTTGCGCTCATTGACCACGACGTGTACCCTTCCGGGTGTTCCAACTAAGTGCAGTCCGTTGAAGACTTCAGAGTCTTCTGCACTTTGTGGACCTTCCTCCTGTCCAATGATGCGCATCCCAACGCGCAAAGGGTGCCTTGTGGGTTATCAAACCACCGACAAAAGTCAAGCAAAGGCCCGTTGAAATCGTACCCTTTTTTCTTCGCCGAACCCCCCATTATGGCCACTTTCCATGGATGGCACACCCCGTCAGGGCGTTCACTTAAATGGCAGAGGGGGGCTTCCAATTTGAGAGTCATGGCTGAGATCATCGGGGAAGTGTTGGCAGGAGAACTAGGCGAAAAGGTGATGGAATCTGTTGGTGAAACCGCTGAACGTTGGTCGAAGCGGTGGTGGTGGGTCATTGTTCGTTGGACCGTTCTTATCGCACCTTTCGTTGCAATCGCAATCTACTACTTTGTGCTTTGATTTCACTCAATGCATTCAAGATTTGCACTGCCCATGATCCTTGGTTTTGAATCAAGTTGAGCAATCAAGGTTGGTTCCGGGTGTTCACGTCGAATAAAGAGGGGGTTTTCCCATGCCACAATTGCACTGTCACCATCGACTGACGCAATGCGGCCAACGACGAACTGCAGGTCAACGCTTGCATGAATGACATCGCCTTCAGCCAGCACGCGCTTTTGGAAAGGAGACCGCGTCAATTCGATTTTTGATTTGCTGTGGGCAACGACCGCCAGTGGTACACTGGTGTTGGTTTTTTTGTCCTCGATGGCGGGGCGAACCAATAGCGTTCCACTGCCAAGATGGTCTTCCTTTGCGTTTCGAAGAGCAAGGCCAACCCTGTCGCCCGCTTTCGCCGCAGGGACATCATCGTCCATGACTTGGAGCGACTTCGCATTTCCAGTCCCGTTTGCAGGAAGGAGAACCAATTCGTCATGAACATTGACGGTTCCTGATTGGACATAACCGATGGCGACCAAGCCAATTCCCTTGACGTTAAAATGCTGGTCGACAGGAATCACCAAAGGCGCTTCAGCGTTTGCCTTCAGTTCCTCAGCGCAGTCATCCATCAACTCATACAGCATGTTTCGCAATTCAATGCCATCGTTTTTAGCGAATGTCCAGCCACCGAGACCAGCTTGTGAAAAGAGCATTTTCACTTTGTCTTCATCCACCCATTCGCCTTCTGGCGGATTGATGACTGCAAGCCCTTTGCTCAGGCTTGAACTCGCAAAGGCCACAAGCGCTTCACCCAAGGTCGCGTCGATGCCCTGTACCTCGATGACGCCGACTCGAGCCGCCGATAGGGCGTTGAGGAAGGGGCGCAATCGCTCAGGGTACTTTGCTGGTCGAATCAGGGATAGAATTCGTGGGCCATCAGGGCCGCTTTCCTTGTGAACATAAGTGTGGACATCACGTTGGTCCGTGGGTTTCGCAATTTCTCTGGCAAGGTCATCGCTGCCAATCATTGCAATGTTGAGAACAGGCATGGCCGTGCCACCTGTAAAGCCCACATGAATGTAGGGGTGCTTAGTCGCTGGTATTGGCTCGCATCTGTTCACGGATGCGTTGAGCATGGTCCCAATCTTTCTGTTCTTCATCATTCTCAACGGTCAATTGAGGAATCGGAATCGGGCGCATCATCGAATCGATGGCGACAAAGAAAAAGTAACCCTCGCAAATTTTCTTTTTCTTCCATGTGGCTTTGTCAACGGCCATTGCAGTGACTTTGGTGCATGCTGTGTGCGTGCTTGTGAAGACTACTTTTCCAGTCACTTCGAGCAGATCGCCTTGCCGAGCAGGTGCGATGAATTTCAGGGTGTCAATGGAAATGGTGACAAACTCTCGATGTGCGAATTTCGAACAGGCGATGCCCCCTGCCTTGTCCATGATGGAAAGCAATCGTCCACCGAACAGTGTATCATGGTCGTTGGTATCACCAGGAAATATGTGTTCAATGAGCGTCACGGACTCTTTTGAGTAGGGTTCCATGCCTTTGCCAGCCACATCACATTCATGAAGTCATGGAAGGGAACACCAATTCGAGGGGTGGTTTCATCACCTGACCGCCCTGCCGGTTGGTATGGATGAGGTCAAGGTCTGTGTGGCGTTGGTTTCAGGAGGTCTCGATTCGCCAGTTGCTCTGGCCCGCGCGCTCAAAGCGGGTTGGACCATTTATGCAGTTCATTGCAGTCAAGAACCTGTTGTTGGGCCCGAAGCTGAGGAAAAGACAATCGCTGCCCTACGGCATATTTTGAAGGCGAGCGGGCCAATTGGAGAGGCTGCACGCAGTCAATTGCACCCCGTGCTCACGGTCGTTCCGGTTGCGCCTCAATTGGCCCTTTTCACCGAAAAATGGGCACATACAGAGTACTTTATTCACATGAAACGAATGTACCATCGGCTTGCTGACTTTGCTGCAAAAGAAGCGTCAGCAACGCATTTGTTGACGGGTGAAAACCTCGGGCAAGTGTCTTCTCAGACCTTAGGCAACCTCGGTAGCATTGAACAGGCCTCCTCACTGATCCCGCTCAGGCCTTTGCTCGGTTTTGACAAAAATACCATCATCAGCATGTCTCGCGTTTTAGGGCTCTATGAATTGAGTTTAGGGCCGGAGGTGTGCGACGCTTTAGGGCCGACAACACCGGTGACAATTGCCAATCAGGAATGGCTTGAAAAGAGTGAACTGCGAGCAGGCGGGTTGCAGGAATTGTGCGAAAGCGCTTGGGCACTACGTCGCCATGTTGACCTGTGATTGTGCGGCATTAATCACGCCACAGATAGGTGGCTCGTCCTTAGGCAAGAATGCGATGTGATTTTAGGGGGAAGAAACCTCGCGTGAAAAGCAGGTGAGTCCATGACACACGAGAATCGAACACTAACCGCCCCGTTATTCCTTGTAGCATTAATGCTGCTGGCACCATTTGCTGGTGCAGCAAGCGTAACCACATTCGCAAATTCAGACGCTGATGCCGACATCGAAATGCGTGACGGCTCACCATTTTCTAATCTAGATGACGGAAGCATCAACCTCCCTGCAACCGACACTGTTACGAGTGCGAGTCTTGACATTTCAGTCAACATGGTGGAGCATGCTTCACATCAGCGGATTGACACAGACACCATGCCTCGCGTTTGGAATCCGAATTACAACAACCAACTCACCAAGTTCTCCAACGCCTCTCATTTCACTTTTGAGGATGGAGCAACGGCCACTGCGGTATCCCTGACTGCAGAGGGCGTGCTCACCGATTTCGAAGAAACTATGGCTGGGTTCGCCGATCAACGTGATTTTTACCAGAAGCCGTACGGGTTCGACCACGGTGAATTGGGTACCCCAGGTTCTCCACCAATACCAGGTGTTCCTGATTGTGCCTCGGGCACTTACTGCTGGGGTACTGGCCTTTCTGACGGCGACTACACCGATGAGTTCACCAACCAAAACGGCGGTCTTTATGCTCTCAACTCACCTTCACTGTACGTCGATCAGGCGTTGAAGGATACCACCGCATACTTCGATTCATACCACGACCTTGATCGAATCACACCACAAGGTACGAACCCTGCAATCAAATACACAGATTGTGCTTATGTGCAAATTCGCACATCGAGCAACGGTGTGTTTCCACCTGATCCATCTGGCTTCCAATACATCGACATCGACATCGGCAATTCAAGCGGTATTGGCTACTCGAACGGTTACTACCGAGTGAGCACCGGCTCAAACAACGCTGGTGAGATTTACAACAGTTGTAACGGGGTTCCAGCAGGTGATTATGCTCTCGGTGGTACGTCCGTCAGCGCAGGCAACCCAACTGGCTGGGGAACCATTGCTGTCGACTTGATTCAATATCTTGGTCAATACGTCCAACTTCGCTTTGTCATGGATGACAACGACATCAACACCGCAGATGGCGGTGCCGCTGGTTGGTACATCGATAACTTCCGACTCGGGGACCGACTCCCACAAAGCGCATCCATGGACATCAATGGATTCCTGCCATCTGTTCAAGGCGGCGAAAACCAACCAAACGGATACGGTATTCTCACCATCGAATCTGAGACCACATCCTCTGCGACCCTCTCGCTTGAGGTGCTTGATTCTGCAACAGGCCTAACCGTCATCGACAACCACGGCAATCCAATGACCGGCCTTCAGGGGAAAATCATTGAACTATGGGACGTCAACTCAACTGAGCACCCCTCTGTGAACTTCCGCTTCACCTTCGACTCTGGAGCTTCACGTCTGTCCTCTCCAGTGTTCCATGGATTTAGCATAGGAACCCGTGTCGGCACCGGCTTCAACCAGACTGACGGGATGCTCAATGGCGTCGTTGATGGTGTCTGGCAGGCAAGCGGCGAGCCAATGATTTTTTCACCATTGATTTCTGATTCTTCCTACTCGCCGACCCTTGAGCGCAGCAGTTTTTCGAAACCAATCACTCGGATCACCGCCCATATTCAGGATGATTGCACTGAAATTCCAACCATTGATTTGCAGGCCTACGGTGGCAACGGTATTACTGGCATGATTCCCGATACTGAATACATCCTTGATACTCCAATATTTGGGTTTGAAACCTTGTTGGTGTATTCAAATAATTGCAACGTCGGCGGAGTTTGGTTTGACTTGACCTTCGGCCACCATGCGGAACATTTCCTCGTTGATGTTGCGAACGACAGCAACATTGATTGGGGCTTTGATGAACCAGCGTTTGGTGCATTCGGTCGACAAACTCAATTCCTCCTCAACAAGATTGATGGCATTAACTATGGCACAAACTCGGCAAACATTACCACTGATTTGAGTGGTGTTGCAGAGGGTGCAAGCTTCATGCTGCCTAAGGGCGCAACTGTCCTCTCGACAGATTTCGTCCTCGATGAAATGATGATTCATTCAACCACCGATCCAATGGAGGGCTTCGACTTCTCAGTGCTTTCTGGTACCCAGTCAGTCAGCCTTGGCGAAGTTGGAAACTTTACTCGAATGCTTCCTGAATTCTTGGGTGAAACCGACCTGACCGCAGCATTGAATTCACTGCTTTCCAATCCGATGGTTCCTGTGAGCCACGTTGACGCTTATGGCAATGAATGGATGACCTTCCGATTCAAGGCCGAATCACCAAACGCATCAACAGGAGCCACCATGGTCATCCGTGATATCGATGTTGTGTACAACTTCACAACAACACTTGACAATTCAAACGGACTGGATCTTGAACTGAACAAGGGAGTCGCACTTTGGACCGGCGGTTCCACGGCCAACGTCGAAATTGCAGTGACCTCTACCAGTGGTGGTGGTTTGACCTTCTCAAACCTCAACATTCTCACAGCAAGCGGCTATGACAACACGCTTTCCGTCACTGGCAATCCAGTCGGGTTCTATCCAAACGGTGACTTGTATGAAATCGTCACCACCCACGCCGTTGCTGGTTCAACAGGTGCTACACTCGCTGAGAGTCGGCTTACCCTTGAATCAAGCACCGGAACTGTTGTTCTCTCGTACAGCGACGCCTTCGGATTTGCCGAGGCATCCGATGAGGACGACCTCATCAGCCTAGAATCGACCTCGACTCAATCCGACATCACCGATGGAAAGTCCGTGACCTGGCGGTTCATTGTGAACTCAAATTGGGAGGACACCGATGAAGTACGCATCTATTCTGGACTCATCGCCAGCGATGGCGTCAACGGCCTACCTTCTGCCGTGTTGATGGCTCCGCCGGGTGGAAATGCAGTCGAAAACGATGCAATCATCACCAACTTCGAAGTTCGAAACGACATCGGCCTGTCCCAAGACCTGGACAATGGTAAATCGAACCAAATTGTCAATCTTGCAGGGAGCATCCGCCTTGAGAATCTTGATATTTCTCCTGACCCAAGTCGCTATTTCATGGTGCTAGAGCAAAAATACATCAACACCTCTTCTGAAAACTTCACCATTGAATGGTTGCCAATTGAGAACCAATCCGGCGTGATTGGCGGTGACTTCAATCTCGATATTGATCTTGGGTTTGCAGCTGGCGAAGAAACATACAGGTTCAGAATTGATGGCTACGAGGGCGGCGACACGCTCTGTCCTGCCGCAGTTTACCGCCCTGACAGCGACTGTGCCATTCCATTCAACCTCTCGATTGATACTCTCGACCCTTCATTGATTGAAGTCAAGATTTTGAACGGCCAAGTTGACCCTGCGCTCGAAAGCAACTGGCGTACAATGGTCGATGACACATGGGTTGTTCCGTCTGCCAATCAACAAATCCGCCTCTTGGCCTATGATTTGCCAAACCCACCATCCTCCCTTGACATCAAGATCTGGGTCGAAAACGATCATGACGCCAACGGCGACGGGCATGCAGATGCTTCAGAATACATCACGGTGACCGTGTACAACGACGGAGAGGCACCTTTCGCAAATTACACTGGATCCTTCAGTGACATGGCTAATATTGGTGCAGACCCAGTTGGAAAGGTCTCCATTTGGATTGAAGGATACGATCTTGCTGGCAACCCAATCAACGGAGGCGCCCCAGGATTCGAAGACGACCACTTCACCTATGTTTCGATGAATTCCAAGTCTCCAGTCATTCGGAACTTCTTCATTGACGACTCCCAAGACGGACGATTCCTCAACTCAAATCAGCCACAGTATGATGGAAAGTGGAATCAAACCATGTATGCAGGAAACCAATATTCGCTGATTGTTGAAGCAAACGATGACAACGGATGGCGAGACGTGGACTATTTCCACCTTGACTTGGCCGATGATCGAGATGACATGAATGTCTATTACTACCCAAGAAACGAAACTGCATGGACTGATTCTCCTTGGATTACCATTCTCGAGGAGAGTGAAATTTCAGATGGACCGCAAATGCTCCGCATGGATGGTGGCGCATTGATTGATCCATTCGAAGCTGATTTCATGCTTGATCTACCAATCCGCATCGACTGGGGTGTGCTTGGCGCAACCACTGCACTGAACAACCCGGTGCTTTACATGCAAGACCTCGACAACCCAACGTACAGAATGCTACCCGCCCCAGGTCGCCACATCCAAGATTGGTACTACAGCGATGGTATTCAACTCGACTTCCGAACCGATGAAGTCAACGATTTGATGGTTACACCGCTCTTTGCAGACTTGTCAGAACCACAAACTGAAGACGTGCGCAAAGGATTCGTCTATCCAGGTGATACCATTTCATTCACTGGACAGTACGCATATTTGGATGGAATCAACAACGGCGTGTTCATCACTCCAGAAATCCCACTGACATTGGAAATCACCCGCCAAGACGCCGTTGCGAACGGTGCTAAGGGCTATGTTCCATACCCCGGGGAGGTCACCTACCACACCTTCACTGGTGGCGTGTTTAACATTAACATCACAGCGGCTCCCGTAGCGAATGATTACCAGTACTCATTCCGACTCTGTCCTTTCGATGATCCAACAACTGCTCTTGATGATGCCACTACGTGTGGTCCTGATGAGATTGGTCTGCCGGATGGGGCAGTTGACACAACGCCAGCGGTGTGTGCTGGTTCGAGTTCATACGGTTGTTCGGTGTTCAACATTAAGGTGGATGGAAACCCACCTGAAGTCAACACCGATTCATGGACTGCTAAGCGCGGTGCAACCGGTGAAGTGATTTCTGGAGACATGCCAACATCAACCTACCATTGTGTGGATGTTGAAGTTGTGCTCAAGGAACGTGAAGCCTTGTTCCAAGGCGATGTCAACGTAGCTTGGAGTTTCTACTCCGATGCAAGCAACAACATCGTTTGGCCAATTTTCCGAACCTCCTTTGG